>JAOZRY010000059.1 GCA_029939965.1 Bacteroidales bacterium
CAAACAAGTATTCAATGGGGATTCAGATCGGGAATGCAACTTGCTATTGGAATTTTTTTTAGCGATATTACCCTTGTTTTTTTGTGCTTTATCGGAGCTCTTCAAATTATTTCTACTGATAGCAACAGGCTGATTTTTGGTTTAATTGCAGGATCAATTCTTATTGGTTACGGTGTTGTTAACTTTGTTCGTAATACAAAAATAAAACAAAACAACTCCAATGGAAATGGTATCAGGAAAAAATGGACAACATACATTTTGAAAGGGTATTTTCTGAATATTGCCAACCCCTACGTTTGGCTTTTTTGGATAACTGTTACAGTTGGAGTTACCTCCGATTATGGTGATAACACAAGATCGGCCATTTTCTTTTTTTCGGGTGCCCTCCTAACTATTTTCGCCACCGATATTGTAAAGGTCTATATTTCAAAAAGAATTAAAACATTACTAAAACCTACAATTGTTAAGAGGATGAATCAGGTGGTGGGAATTTTGCTGTTTTTTTTTGGAGTGGTACTGATCGGACGTGCATTAATAACACATTACCAAATTTTTTAATATTTAAAAGGTTCGTTGAAAGGCTTAATATCCTTTATGTTCAGTTGAAGCGATACATGACCGTTCCATTCATTTTCCTCCACATGGTAACAAATCGAAAACGGCCTTCCACTTTGTACAATGGGTAATTTATCTCCTTGTTGGAAAGCAATACCTGCAACCGGAAATCCGGAAATATCAGGATGTACTACACTCAATTTAAGATGATTCTTACCTACAATATTTGCATATCCGGTATCCACAACATTTTCAGTAAGAAATACAGGAGCCATATTTTCGGGACCAAAAGGTGCAAATTGTTTAAGAACTTTAAAAAACTTTGTTGAGATATTGTTTAATTTAATTTTTGCATCAATAGATATTTCAGGAATAAGCATACTGTCCTGAATTGTACTTGCAACAATACTCTCAAACTTCTCTTTAAATGCCGGGAAATTTTCAGGCTTTATCGACATACCTGCAGCATATTTATGCCCTCCAAAATGCTCAAGTAAATCAAAGCATTGATCGATGGCATTGTAAACATCAAAATCCTTTACTGATCTGGCAGATCCAGTTACCAATCCATTCGACTTTGTAAGTATTATCGTTGGGCGGTAATAAGCTTCGGTGAGCCTGGAAGCAACAATACCCAAAACACCTTTATGCCATTCAGGGTGATATACTATAGTGGATTTTTTAAATTGATGTTCTACATCGTTGTCCAAAATATCAAGCGCATGCTGGGTTACCTGCATGTCAAGATTCCGCCGTTCGGTATTAAATTGGTTGATCTGTTTAGCTTTTTCAATTGCGGTATCAATATTTTTGGCAATTAGCAATTCCACCGAATTATTACCACTTTCCATTCTTCCGGCTGCATTAATACGAGGTCCTATTAAAAAAACAAGGTCGCTAATGCTGAGTTTTCTATTAAAAGCATATTCTTCTTCAATATAATGTTGATCAGCTTTCTTTATAATATTACTGTAATGAAGAATTGCTGTGAACCCTGGCCTCGGATTCGAATTTAAATGTTTCAGCCCAAAATATGCCAGTATTCTGTTTTCGCCTGTAATTGGCACAATGTCGGCAGCTATACTAACCACAACTAAATCGAGTAACTTTTCTAACCTTTTGAAGGGCATGTGATTTTTCTTCGAAAAAGCCTGAACAAGTTTAAACCCCAACCCACAACCCGATAGTTCCTTATAGGGATAATCGCAATCATTGCGCTTGGGATCCAAAATTGCAAATGCCGGAGGTAATTCATCACCTGGACGATGGTGATCAACAATTATGAAATCAATACTAAAATCATTGGCATAGCTAATATTATCAACGGCTTTAATTCCACAATCAAGGGCAATGATAAGTGAATACCCATTTTCATTAGCAAATTCTACACCGGCCTTCGAAATACCATACCCTTCGGTATATCTGTCGGGGATGTAAAATCCAACATCCTTGTCAATGGATTTCAGAAATGTATATACCAGTGCTACTGCAGTAGTACCGTCAACATCATAATCACCATAAACCAGAATTTTCTCTCTGTTTCGAATGGCTCTTTCAATCCTGTAAATTGCACGATCCATATCTTTCATCAAGAATGGATCGTGAAGTTGGGTTAGTTTAGGACGGAAAAAAGCTTTGGCTTCCTTATAATTCTCAACATCCCTTTGGGCCAATAGGTTTGCCAAAAGAGTGCTAATATTCAAAGCACGCGACAATTCCGCAACCACATCTTGACCAGCTCGTTCTTTTAATACCCACCGCTTTTGCATTTGTAAATTTTTTTGTAAAGATACGATTATTAGATAAATTATCAGGGTTGAAATCCTATTTTGAAAATGATTTTGCAATTTATCTAAAGGATTTTTGTTTTAATCTTAATAACAATGGGTTATGATTTTTTTTAGAAACAAAAGATATTACAATCAATTGATTACAATAAAATGTGCAAAGTGCAGGATGAAAATTTTTAAATACCAGAAAATTGGCAAAGGAAAAATTATCTATTGCTGGAATTCCCGAATTCAAAAAGATTATAGCATCCGTGAGCAGGAACTGGTAAAGTGCAATTGCGGAAATCTAATTGGGATAATGGTGAGTAAAGGGATTAGAATGAAACAAAAGGCGTTTATCTACTCCGGAACAATTTCCAACAAATAAGATTGGATTTTAATTTACGTTTTTATTAGCATATAAAAATAGTCTTAAACACCATATCTGATAGCCTCCACCGGATCGAGGCGCGAAGCCACCCAAGCTGGAATAAAACCTGAAACCAATCCGATTATCGTTGAAATCCCAACACCAATTACAATATTTTCCTGCGAAAGTATTAATGGGAATGGCATGACTCCCTGCAAAAGCAAAGTGCCAATGAATATAAGAATTAAACCAAATATTCCACCTATCAGCGAAAGAAAAACGGCCTCGAATAAAAACTCAAGAAGGATAAAATATTTTTTGGCACCAATGGCCTTTTGTATTCCAATGATGTTAGTACGTTCCCTCACCGAAACAAACATAATATTGGCAATTCCAAAACCACCAACAAGAAGAGAAAATGCTCCGATAATCCAGCCTATAACAGCCAGGCCACTAAAGAATGCTTGTAACCCCTGATTAATAACACTAATTTCATTTATTGCAAAATTATCATCTTCGCCTGGTTTGAGTTTTCGGAGCGATCGCATCACACCGGTAAGCTCATCTCTGAGTTGCTGATTAGATACCTGTGGCAATGCTTTTACCAAAATGGAAGTTCCAATATAACGCATATTCACAAAGCTCCGGGCATAATTTACAGGAACATAAATTTGTTCATCCGTTGAATTTCCAAAGGTTCCATCACCCTGCGAAGCCAACACACCGATAACTACAGCTTTATTTCCAAAAATTTTAATGCTTTTTCCAATTGGGTCAACACCCTGATACAGGCTGCTGGCAATTTCTGAACCTATTATTGCCACATTCCTGCCTGCCAACGACTCTACCCTTGTAAAATATCTTCCTTCGCGAATATCAACCGATAAAACCTTATCATAATCATGCGAAATTGCAACAATACCCACATTACTAAAACTATTATTCAGATATTTGGCAGTACTCCGGGTATTGAACATAAAGGTTGATGACTCTGCTGCTTTCGAACGTTTCACAATCTCCTCCAACTCGTAAAGGGTTGTCTCCGGACGGTTTACATATTTCCACCATGGATATTCCCCACCCATCATCCAAGGCCATTTTTGAACAAATAACACATTATTTCCGAGGTCACTCAAACTATCGCGAATACTTCTCTCAAGCGAATCGAAAACAGTAAGCACAGAAATTACCGAAAAAATACCTATAGTAATCCCGGATAAAGATAATATGGTACGTAGCTTATTAACTATGATTGCCTGAAAAGCAAACAGATAACTCTCTCTGATGAGTTTAAGAAGCAAAAACATACATTGGGTTTTCTATTTATTATCCGGTAAAGGTAACAGATTGTTTAAAAAATCAACCTATCAATTTATAACTTACAATCAGTAATCATAAAACAACTAAAATTATTTTTTTTTGATAACGAACAAATAAACAAACTCTGATAATATTTTCCTAATTTTGCACCCTTCATAGTTAAATGATTTATAATAAATTAGATGCTATTTCCAAATGGAAGGATTAAGAACAGTTAAATCCGTGTTAATTTCAGTTTTTGATAAATCAGGTCTTGATAAAGTTGTTAAAGTGTTGGATGAATTGGGGATTTCAATTTATTCGACCGGTGGAACATTCAGTTACATAACAAAACTGGGGATTAAAGTAAAAACAATTGAAGAGATTACAGCCTATCCATCTATTCTTGGCGGGCGTGTAAAAACTTTACATCCATTAGTATTTGGTGGTATTCTTGGCCGTCGCGATCTTGAATCCGACCAAAAAGAAATGCAGAAATACAACATCCCGGAGATCGACATGGTGATTGTTGATCTTTATCCTTTTGAAAAAACGTTAACTTCCACTCAGGATGAGAGTGAAATAATCGAAAAAATTGATATTGGTGGGATAAGTCTTATTCGTGCAGCCGCAAAAAACTTCAAAGATGTTTTTATTGTCCCCTCTTCAGATCATTATGAAGATGCCTTGGAGATACTTATCGAAAATAATGGCACAACCACACTTGCCGACCGAAAAGAGTTTGCCACCAATGCATTTAATGTATCATCGCATTATGATACAGCTATTTTTAAATATTTTAACCATGAGGTCGGAATAACCACTTTCAGACAAAGCATTCATCAAAGCAAGATGCTAAGATATGGGGAAAATCCACACCAGATGGGGTATTTTTTTGGTAAGCTTGGTGAGAACTTTGAACAGCTCAACGGAAAGGAAATTTCATACAACAACCTCAACGACCTTGATGCAGGAGTTGCATTGATTAAGGAATTTTCGGAACCTACAATTGCAATACTAAAACACAATAATGCATGTGGTTTAGCTTCACACAGCGATCTTTTACTAGCCTGGAGACATGCCCTTGCCGGCGATCCTGTTTCTGCTTTTGGTGGTGTAATTGTAACTAATTCGGTAGTAAATATTAAAACAGCTGAAGAAATAAATAAATTATTTTTTGAAATTATTCTTGCCCCCGGATATGAGCAAGCTGCCCTTGATATACTCAAATCGAAAAAGAAACGGATAATTCTATTGGAACGCACCAAGCCCTCCGCCGCCCCTGAGTTTCAGTTCAAATCGTCGTTAAATGGTGTTTTGATGCAACAGACCGATACCAAAACAGAAATAATAAAAGATTTGGATTTTGTAACAGACAGGAAGGGTAATGCGGAAGAAATTTCTGATTTACTATTCGCGAACAAAATCGTTAAACATTCAAAATCAAACGCTATTGTACTGGTTAAAAACAAACAATTACTTGCCAGTGGAGTTGGACAAACATCAAGAGTAGATGCCTTGAAGCAAGCTATTGAAAAAGCAAAATCGAATGATTTTTCTTTAAATGGTTCAGTTATGGCTTCAGATGCATTTTTTCCATTTGCTGATTCTGTGGAGATAGCTTACAAATCCGGAATTAATACTGTTATTCAGCCGGGAGGATCAATCAGGGATAAAGATTCAGTTGATTATTGCAATGCAAACGGAATAGCTATGGCATTTACCGGATTCAGACATTTTAAACATTAAGAAATAAGTAAAAAATTATTCGTTATAGATTATCGGAATATTATTGATAAAAGAATATGGGACTATTTTCATTTTTTACAAGAGAAATTGCGATTGATCTTGGTACAGCAAATACCATTATTATATACAATGATAAAGTTGTAGTGGACGAGCCATCGATTGTTGCAATAGAGCGGAGCAGCGGACAAATTATTGCTGTTGGAAAGCGTGCACAAATGATGCATGGCAAAACCCACGAAAACATAAAAACTATCAGACCCCTCAGAGATGGGGTAATAGCTGACTTTCAGGCTTCTGAGCATATGATTCGGGAGATGATAAAAATGATAGGGATCAGGCAAAGCTTGTTTCCTCCTGCTCTGAAGATGGTGATTTGTATTCCATCAGGAATTACTGAAGTGGAGGAACGTGCTGTAAAAGATTCGGCTGAACAGGCAGGTGCCCGAGAGGTAAAGTTAATACACGAACCTATGGCTGCAGCTATCGGGATTGGAATTGATGTTTTGGAACCAACCGGAAATATGATTATCGATATTGGTGGCGGAACAAGCGAAATTGCCGTAATTGCTCTGGGTGGAATTGTTAACAATAAATCTATTCGAATTGCCGGGGATGATTTTAATGCTGATATTGAAGAATATATGCGCAAGCAACACAATATTAACATTGGTGAACGAACATCTGAGCGTATAAAAATTGAAGTAGGTGCCGCAGTTCCTGAACTTGATACCCCCCCTGATGATTTTGCAGTTCACGGCCGGGATATGCTAACCGGGATACCCAAAGAAATCATAGTAAATTATTCGGAGATTGCACATTGCTTAGATAAATCCATTTCGAAAATTGAAACTGCTGTATTACAAGCTCTGGAAATGACACCTCCTGAATTATCAGCCGATATTTTCCGTACAGGAATATATCTTGCCGGTGGTGGTTCTATGCTCAGAGGATTGGATAAACGGTTGCACTTAAAAACAAAACTTCCTATTCATGTTGCCGAAGACCCATTAAGAGCTGTAGCACGTGGCACTGGTATTGCACTTAAAAACTTCGATAAATTCACTTTCCTTATCAAATAAATTTCGGAATTTTAAATTAACCAAACTCAGGTCACCAATATCAAATGCGAAACCTCATTGCTTTCCTCTGGAAAAATTATTTCTTTTTCCTGTTTATCATCCTGGAGGTAATTGCATTTTCGCTTATTGTAAATAATAATTATTACCAGCGTAGGGTAGTTTATAATTCGACAAATGATTTTACGGGTGGCCTTCTCGAAAAAATTGATACTTTTTCAGAATATCTCACACTCAAAAATGCCAACAAAATCCTTGCAGAAGAAAATGCAAGATTTTTCAATATGCTGCCTTCAACCTATATTAAGAGCGACACTTCACGGTTTTTTATTAACGATACAATTTATAATCGGCATTACAATTATATTTCAGCTAAAGTTATCAGCAATTCGATAAATCGCCGAAACAATTATCTGAAAATAAATAAAGGGAGCGCACATGGTTTAATGGCAGATATGGCAATTTTGTCACCAGATGGTGTTGTGGGCCAGATAATTGAAGTATCGGAAAATTTTAGCTCGGTTATGTCTATTTTGAACAGCAATACCCGAATTAGTGCCAAGCTAAAAAAAAACAATCAGGTTGGTTCACTATTTTGGGATGGTAAAAATTATCGTTTTGGAAAATTGGTTGACATTCCATCGCATGTGGAGTTTAATATAGGCGACACCATTGTTACGAGTGGTTTTTCATACATATATCCCGAAGGGCAAATAATTGGTGTTGTTAAGGATTTTCGCATCAAAACCGGAGATAATTTTTACAATATTGATGTGCAATTTGCTGTGGATTACAACAATATATTTTATATATATGCGGTGAAGAATCTTATGCGTGAGGAGCTGCTGGATCTGGAAAAATCTGAAATAAAGGAATAATTGTATGACAGGAATCAACACAATACGTTTTTTTATTTTGATTCTGCTGCAGGTGTTGGTCTTTTCCAATATCAATTTCAATGGATACGTTTATCCCGCATTTTATGTATATTTTATTTTACTGTTACCTTTCGAAATAGCAGGATGGCTGCTTTTAACCCTCTCCTTTGCAATGGGACTGGGGATTGATTTTTTTACCAATAGCCTGGGAATTAATGCTGCTGCATCGGTGTTTACTGCATTTGTAAGGCCGATTGTAATTAAATTATTAAAATCAAAAAAGGAATATGAACCTGGTATTACCCCGGGAATTAAAGATTTGGGATTCAGATGGTTTTTTCTTTATGCACTTATTTTAATTTTCCTTCACCACTCTGCACTATTCTTCCTCGAAATATTCAGTTTTAATGATATCATCCAAACTTTTCACCGGATATTTGCAAGCTCAGTGGCAACATTAATATTGGCTCTTCTTGCCCAGTTTTTTTTCTACAAACAAGATAATAGATAACACATCGTTTACAGAAATCACACTCTAATTCAACTAAATATGCAAAACTCAAAAAGAAAAATTATTAGAAATGCTATATGGATTTTTATCCTATCGATAGCTATTGCTTCGTGTTCTGAGCCATCAAACCAATACAATATCTCAGGGAAAGTTGATGGTGCTTCACCCGGATGGATTGTTTTATCAAAAGCTATTAACAACAAACTTATCCCCGTCGATTCTGTCGAAACCAAAGATGGCACGGTTACTTTTACAGGAACAATTGAAATGCCAGAAGTTTACTACATGGAATTTAAAGCCGACGACCAGTTTCATCGTCTGTTTGTAGAGCAGGGAAATATTGAAGTTTCAGGCAATATAATCAGCCCAAAGTTTACAGGCTCCCAAAGTCAGGAAATTTATAATACATACCTGGCACGTATGGACGAGTTTAATGAGAGATACAAAAAACTTAACACCGAATATCGGGAAGCCAGTGAGATTGAGGATACTGAAAAAATTAATGCAATAAATGAGGAGGCTGGAAAAATTAACGATGAAGAAAAACAATATGTGCGCGATTTTGTACTCTTGCAGAGTAATAATGTTGTAGGGCCATACATGGTTGTAACCAATATTTATCAATATGAATTAAAGGATTTGGTTGAAGCCAGAACAGGTTTTAATGAAAATCTGGCTGCCTCTAAATACATTAAAATGCTGGATGAACAGATTGACAAATTACAAAAAATTGATATAGGACAACCTGCCCCTGTTTTTGTTCAAAACGATACCGCCGGAAATCCTGTTTCTCTGGATTCGTTCAAAGGAAAATATTTGCTTATCGATTTCTGGGCCAGTTGGTGTGGCCCCTGCCGACAGGAAAACCCAAATGTTGT
This sequence comes from Bacteroidales bacterium, assembly GCA_029939965.1. Classification (GTDB taxonomy): domain Bacteria; phylum Bacteroidota; class Bacteroidia; order Bacteroidales; family 4484-276; genus SABY01. The sequence goes on from JAOZRY010000059.1 coordinate 9,086, forward strand.
GGCGGCATATCAAAAATATCATGATAAAGGATTCGATGTTTTGGGTGTTTCGTTAGATAGGAGTCGCGCACCCTGGATTAAAGCCATCGCAGACGACAAACTTACCTGGACACACGTTTCTGATTTAAAATACTGGAACAATGAAGCTTCAAAGATGTATGCCGTTAGCTCTATTCCTGCCAATTTTCTACTCGATCCGGAAGGTAATATCATTGCTAAAGACCTTCGTGGCGACAATCTCCAGAAGAAACTAAAAGAGATTTTTGAATAGAAAAAATCTTACAGGTTGGCTATAAAATTGTCTGTAAATATGCTTTGTGCTTTTACACTCAATTTTATATTTTCTTAGTTTTACTTTACTAAAATAAAAAGATAAATTATTGTTGTATAAATAATTCATTTTTAGTATATATTGTACCAATATTAACGCTCTGGTCATTATTTTTCAAAAGAAGAAAAATGGACCTGATAATTTTAAATTACCAAATACAAAAGGAGGCCAGATTGAAGATGTTTATTTTCATGCTGGAAACACATCTCGAGAATCCTTAACAAAACTAAACAAAAAACCTATTTCTGAAGGATGTCAAACTGGGCCATCAAAGGCCGGATCATATCCTACATATAATAATTTTATGAATAATTGGAAAGTCAAACCTAACAATATAATACTCCCCAAAATTAGGACAGCAACTTAAGGTGGAAACAATCTTAATTTTGTTCAACTAAAATGGAGAAAATATGGCAGAAACCAGGAAACGCTTTAAAGGCAGTTTTAAGGCGAAAATCGCATTGGAAGCGATTAAAGATTTTGAAACATTAAGTGAGCTATCTCAAAAGCACGACGTTCACCCTAACCAAATAACAACATGGAAGAAGGTTGTACAGACCCGTGCGGTAGAATTGTTTGGTACAGCAAAGGACAAAGAAAAAGTCCGCAACGCAGAACTTATCCCCAAACTTTATCAAGAGATTGGTGTATTAAAGATGGACCTTGATTGGTTAAAAAAAAAAGTGGGGAGTTAAATTTATTGCAACAACGTTCTTTGATAGAGCCCGGCAATGGCATAATCAGTATTGTCAGGCAATGTGAATTATTGGGTATCCATCGTTCAGGGTATTATTATCAGCCTAATGGGGAAAACCCTCTGAATCTTGAGATTATGGGACTTCTGGACAGGCAGTACATTGATACGCCATTTTATGGAGTGTTACGTATGCACCAATATATTCTTTCGTTAGGGTACAATGTAAACATCAAAAGGATAAGGAGGTTATTACGGTTAATGGGTATATTTACCATATATCCGAAAAAGGGGCTTAGTATGCCGGACAAGGAGCACAAGATATATCCCTATCTGTTGAAAGGTGTAGAAATCGTTCGCCCTAATCAAGTGTGGTCTACAGATATAACATATATCCAAATGGCAAAAGGGTTTTTATATTTGGTGGCAATTATGGATTGGTACAGTAGATATGTTATCTCCTGGCGTCTGTCCAATACCATGGACAGTTCATTTTGTGTAGATGCTTTGCAAGAAGCATTAAGTGTGGCAAGGCCGGAGATATTCAATACCGACCAAGGTAGCCAATTTACAAGTCGTAACTTTACGGACTGCTTGTTGGACAGCAACGTGAAAATAAGCATGGACGGTAAAGGGAGGTGTTTTGACAATATTTTTGTCGAGCGACTTTGGAGGACAGTAAAATATGAATATGTCTATATCAATTCTATTCAAGATGGACGAGAACTATGGAATGGCCTTAATGATTATTTTACTTTTTACAATCAAAAACGATTTCATCAAGCACTTGGTTACAAAAGACCTCAAGATGTCTTTTGTCCAAATTGTTAAAAATGCTTCGCATTTTTGAGGTGAGTTTTTTTCACGAACAAACTTCAGCATTGCCGCATATCATTACAAAAACAAAAGGGACCTAACGAAATCAGGCCCCTCTGACATGCGTATAAAGCATCGTCCGTTGTGGAATAAGTTGCTCTCCAGCAGAGCTTATTCAATACAACAAAAATATAATTAATTAAAATGTTCTTTATATAAATTTTATTATTAATTTTGGACAAGAATTTAAAGATAATTTATTTGGTGTTTTCCACCTTATTTTATCTCATTTTCTGTCCTACCGATGGGGAGTACTTCA
>JAOZRY010000060.1 GCA_029939965.1 Bacteroidales bacterium
TAAAAAAAACCGCTATTGGAGAGATATCCCCGGTAGCGGTTTTTTTTGGTAGAATTTTGAACAACCCATGCTATTTTTGAGCAACCCTTAATTGATCGATTCTTAAATTATCCACACCAAAATACTCTATTACTTTAAGCAAATCTTCGGCCTGACCGGCTAAAATATCGGCATGAGCAGATAGTTCTTCAGAGGAGGCAGCATTTTGCTGAGTTACCTCATTGAGTTGCTGCACACCATGGTTTATTTGATTGGCACCAATATTTTGTTCGTTATTGGCTGCTGTAATTTCATTAATAAAACGCGATGTGGAAACAATATCCGGGACGATGGTGCTTAAAAGCGTTTCGGCTTTTTTGGTAACAGACACACTATTTTGTGCCAGATTATCAATTTCAACTGCAGCAATCTTACTACGCTCTGCAAGTTTTCCTACCTCAGATGCCACCACACCAAACCCTTTGCCATGGTCGCCGGCTCTTGCTGCTTCTATCGAAGCATTGAGTGCCAATATGTGTGTTTGAAATGAAATGGAGCCAATGATTTTTATTTTTTCAGCAATCTCATTTATCTTCTTCAGGCTATTTATGGATGACTGTTCTACGGTAGAAATTTCTTGTGCAACCTTTGTTGATATCTCCTGAGTTCGTCCGGTATTCATAAGGTTCTGCTGGATGTTGGCAGTCATTTCCTCAACGGATGCTGAAATTTCTTCGATGGCAGAGGCTTGTTCCGAGGCACCTTGTGCTATTTGTCTTGCGGCAGAATTAAGTTCGTTACTTGCTCTCGATACAGCCCATGACCCTGATGAAATGTTTGATACTACCTCGAGGAGTTTAGATTTCATTTTATGAATATTTTGCAATAACATTCCAATTTCATCATTACTCTGTCTGCCTACTTCAATATTTAGGTTGCCATTTGCAATCTCCGAAATTATATTATTTGTATAATTTAATGATTTTCCAAGGGTACTAATTACAAATATTGAAATAAGTAGGGTAATGGTTAGCCCACCTGAAAAAAGCAGTACTAATTGTAGAAAAGTTGATTTATATGTTTCTTCAGATTCGTTGTAAACTTCATGGGCAATTTTTATCTGGATGTCCATGAGTTTTTTAACCTGTTCGATAAAAGGGTCGATTTTGAAATAAAGAGTAGATTCGATAAAACTATTAAATTCGATTGCAGTGATGTCATTTTTTACAACTGCAATTTTCATCAGATCCTCAATAGCCTGAAATGCACCTTCTCTAAGCTCCTCTGTTTCATTTTTTAAAACTAGTTCTTCGCCTTCTATTTCGCTTTGTAAATACGCATTCCAATTTGTGCGTACATCAGTAAGCAACTCTTTTACTTTTGCTCTGCCGGTACTCCAATCAACCCTATCGTGGTTCATATCGTAAGTTGTATTTACAATGTCAAGCACAAGCATATCCGAAACGGCTTTGAGTTGCTGAAGTGGAATTACACGATAATAATACATCGATTCGGTGGCGTTATTTATTTTATCCAAACTGCTAATCGAAATAAAAGCATTTATTCCGGTTAATAATGCGATGATGGCAATTACCGTGTAAAGTGCTGTCGAAATTTTAATGTTTTCAGTTTTCATTTTGCTCCTTGATTAGTGATTCCAATTTTGTTGAATTGGTGTGTTTAAAAAGTTGATCCTGTTAGTTTGCCCCTTGATAATTCTGATGCGCTAAGATATTGCAACTTTTTGAAAGTATGATTATTTTAGGTTAAAAATGTTGTCGGGAGGAAAGTATCCAATTCTAAAAAACTAAAAATTAGATAACTAACTAATATTCGTAATTAAGAAATAATAATGAATTGGAGAATAAAAATCACTTTTATCTATTTACAAGGAATAACAGAAAAATCAATTTCTAACCAAAAAAACCATTTCCCTTTATAATTGGTTACTTTGCGAAAAAGATAACAATGGCAAGATTTCATGGAGCAGAGAGCAACGAACGCGAAACCCCAAAGGGCAAAGTTACTAAATCAGGTCTCAAACGGCTGTTGCGCCTTTTTAGGTTTATCCGGCCACAGCGATACATTTTTGCAGCCGGTTTGTTTTTTCTGGTACTTTCAAGTTTAACAACATTGATTTTTCCTGCATTGCTTGGCGATCTGTTGGATTCGGCCAATAGCAAATCTATGGAACATATCAACAGGATAGGTTGGATTTTGGTTGGGATATTTACTGTGAATGCCGTTTTTTCCTTTTTTAGAATTTACCTTTTTGCCATCGTTACCCAAAAAACTCTGGCACTGCTTCGGCAAACTACTTACAATCACCTTATCAAACTACCCATGACTTTTTTCTCAGGGCATCGGGTAGGGGAGCTCAATAGTCGCATATCTGCTGATATTGCTTTATTGCAGGAAACTTTTACCAGTACCATTGCGCAGTTTATACGTCAAATTATCATCATCACAGGAGGTATTGCTATTCTTGCATATATTTCGCCACGGCTTACGCTTTTTATGCTCGCCATAGTTCCGGTGGTTGCAGTTGTTGCTCGTATTTTTGGTGCCTATATCCGCAAAATGTCCAAAGAGGCTCAAACCAAACTTGCCGAATCGAACAACATTGTAGAAGAAACTCTGCAGGCTATCATTAACGTTAAGGCCTTTGCAAACGAAGCTTACGAATCTTTGCGATATAAACACAAAACCGATGAAGTGATAGATGTATCATTGCAAGGTGCCAAATGGCGCGGACTATTTGTTTCGTTTATATTTCTGGCCATGTTTGGAAGCATAGTGGGTGTAATCTGGTACGGCGTGTATCTGGTAAATCACGGGTCGGGCATTACCCTCGGCGATCTGTTCAAGTTTGTGTTATACACGGTTTTTATTGCAGGTTCCATTAGCGGATTGGCCGATTTTTATTCGCAAATACAAAAAGCAATTGGTGCCACCGAAAACCTGATGGATATTCTGGAAGAAACCCCTGAACTGATTAATGAGAAAAATGATGCTGAAGAGGTTTGCTGTAGTGGCAGCGTAGAATTTAAGGATGTTTCGTTTGCTTATCCTTCACGCCATGATGTGCAGGTACTCAGTAATGTTTCTTTCAGTGTGGAAAAAGGTCAGCAGGTTGCACTGGTTGGTCCGTCGGGTGCTGGTAAAACCACCATTGGAGCGTTAATGTTTCGTTTTTATGAACCTGATTCCGGAAATATTTTAATTGACAATAAACCCTCTGTATCTTTCGATCTTACTTCTTTGCGAAACCACATGGCTATCGTTCCGCAGGAGGTGCTGCTGTATGGAGGCACTATTGGCGAAAACATCGAATATGGTAAACCCGGAGCAGATGAGCATGCCATTATCGGTGCTGCCCGGCAGGCCAACGCCTGGGAATTTATTAGCAGTTTCCCCGAAGGATTAAATACACTGGTTGGTGATCGGGGTATCCAGCTTTCGGGTGGGCAAAGGCAGCGCATTGCCATTGCACGTGCCATCCTCAAAGATCCTGATATACTCATCCTCGACGAAGCCACCAGCTCGCTCGATTCCGAATCAGAACGTCTGGTTCAACAGGCTCTTGAAGTACTTATGAAAAACCGAACCTCAATCATTATTGCCCATCGTCTTTCCACCATCCGCAAAGCCAACAAAATTGTTGTTATCGATAAAGGCCGTGTTGCCGAATCGGGAAACCATGATGAGCTGATCGCGTTGGATGGAGGTATATATAAAAGCCTGAACGCACTTCAAATGGAAGTATTTGGGTAGGAAAATGATTGCTATAGACTTCATGCACCGGCACAACCTATCATTGGCAAAATTCACAGGAAAACTATTCCCAAGAAATATTCCCACTCTCTCTCCGTTCGCTCAAATGTATTATTTTCGCAGCGTTAACATACAATACAAGTTGCCTTGTTAATTCATTGTGGTCGGTGTGTTTGTAGGGTAACTGGATAAATTTAAAGATATAATATGTTCACATTATTAAAAAAAGAGGTAAACGGATTTCTAAGCTCGTTAATCGGGTACATCGTCATTACGGTGTTTCTGTTGATAAACGGGCTGTTTTTGTGGGTTTTTGCCTCCGACTTCAACATCCTCGATTTTGGCTATGCGAGCCTCGAAGGTCTGTTTATGATAGCTCCTTTTGTTTTCTTGTTTCTAATTCCGGCAATTACCATGCGGTCGTTTGCCGACGAAAACAGTAGTGGTACAATCGAAATGCTACTCACAAAACCGCTAACTGATTTGCAAATTATTTTATCAAAATACTTTGCCGGACTAATTTTGGTGATCTTTTCGGTACTGCCAACACTCATTTATTGTTATTCGGTGTATCAGTTGGGTTTGCCCGTAGGAAACATCGACATGGGAGGCATGTGGGGGTCGTACATTGGGTTGCTGTTTCTGGGAGCCTCATTTGTTTCTATCGGTTTGTTTTCCTCATCACTTTCCAACAATGTAATCATTTCCTTTATCCTTGCCGTATTTATCAGTCTGTTTTTTTATGTGGGGTTCGATTTTATTCATTCGCTCGAATTGTTTGGTTCGGTCGATTTGCTCATAAAGTCGCTGGGAATCAACACACATTACATCTCCATGAGCCGTGGTGTGGTGGATACGCGTGATGTTATATATTTTGTAAGCCTTATTACATTTTTCATTTTACTCACCAAATTAAAACTGGAGAGCAGGAAATGGTAGCAAAGAAAAATGATAACAACCTTTTGCTAAAGAAGCAGAATGTTAAATTTAGCAACATCATACAGTTGATTTTGGGTTTGGTGATAATTATCCTGGCCAATGTAATCAACTCCCATATTTTTACACGTATCGATCTTACCGGCGAGAAGCGGTATTCGCTCTCTGATGCCACTAAGGAAATGCTCTCGCAAATAAACGATATTGTTTATATAAGGGTTTATCTCGAAGGAGAATTTCCGGCAGGCTTTAAGCGTCTTTCGCGTGAAACCCGCGATATGTTAAGCGAATTCAGGGCTTACAACAAAAACATTGAGTTCGATTTTATTAACCCCTCTAACAGTAGCAACAACAATGAAAGGCAACAGATTTATTCGATGCTTATCGATAAAGGTTTGGAACCTACCGATTTGAAAGTAAAAACCAAAGATGGTACTTCACAAAGTATTATTTTTCCCGGAGCTATTGCCACCTATCGCGGAAGAGAGATGTCGGTAAATCTACTGGCCTCAAAGCGGGGTGCTCCACCCGAAGAAATCCTCAACAACTCCATCCAGAATCTTGAATTTGGATTGGCTGATGCCATAAGAAAACTGGTTGATGACTTTAGGTCAAAAATCGCATTTATCGAAGGGCATGGCGAACTAACTAAAAATGAAACCGCTGATGCATATTTGGGGCTAAGCGAATATTACAGCATTCACCGGGTAAGGCTCGATGGAAAGTTGAACAGTCTGTCGGAGCGCATACAGCTCGATTCTGTTACTACAAAAATTAAAAACAAATACGAGGCTGTCATCATCGCAAAACCCGATTCTGTGTTCAGCGAAAAAGACAAGTTTATCATTGATCAGTTTGTTATGCGTGGAGGTAAAATCCTTTGGCTTGTCGATCCGGTTTTTGCCAGTATGGATAGCCTGCAGATGAATGCAGAAACCATTGGGTTAAACTTGGATATTGGATTAACAGATATGTTTTTTAATTATGGCTTTCGTGTTAATAACAACCTTGTGATGGATTTGAATGCCTTACCCATCCCCATTAAAGTGGGTGATGTTGGGGGGCAGCCACAATTTGAGTTTTTTCCGTGGTATTATTTTCCAATCATTACACCTACTTCCGACGATCCTATCGTAAAAAATCTCAATGCTATTAAAACTGATTTCGTTAGTAGTATCGACTTTGTAGAATCTAACCAGGATATTGAAAAGCAAGTTTTGCTAACCACATCAAAATATTCGCGCACAGTAAATACGCCTGCCTACATTACTCTTGCAATTCTTGGTGAGCAACCGGATGAAAGGTTGTACCGCAAGGAGTTTTTACCTATAGCAGCAAAATTCGAAGGGAAGTTTCAATCGTTGTATAAAAACCGTGTTCCACCAGAGATTGCCGATAGCAAGGAGATAAATTTTCAGTCGCTAAGTCAGGAGACTAAAATGATTGTTATAGCTGATGGGGATGTGATTAAAAATCAGATGCAATTATCCGATGGGAATTATCTCCCGTTGCCTTTGGGCTACGATAAATATACGGGTCAGCAATTTGGAAACAAGGAGTTGATTCTTAATGTTATGAATTACCTCACCGATGATTCGGGTTTGATATCTATCCGTTCGCGCGAGTTGAAATTGCGATTGCTCGATCGTACTAAAATAGAAAATGAACGTGTGTACTGGCAAGTGGTCAACACAGTATTGCCTGTTATGTTGGTTATTATTTTTGGGGTTATTCAGGGCATTATTCGAAAACGAAAATATACCCAATAACCGCCATAATTTCTTGAAAAATGAGTAGGAAAAAATTACAGAAAGGGTTACACAGAAAACCGGATCGCCCGGAGTTGGTTAGAGAAAAACCCATTCCAAATTATATGATCTGGATACCGTTTATTTTTGCTTTTATCCTTTACGGAAACAGCATAATGAACGAATTTGCGCTGGACGATTTGCCACAGATTGTAAATCACAGGTTGGTGCAGCAAGGTTGGGATGGTGTTGGCGAGCTGATCTCAACAAATTATTGGAGTGCATCCAATCAAAACCTCGGATATTATCGGCCGTTGTCGCATGTTTCGTTTGCAATCGAAAACGCCCTCCACGGCAACAATCCACACATCATGCACTTTATTAATGTGTTGTTGTATGCCCTTACGGGGATGGCTTTGTTTGCTTTTCTGTCAACACTTTTCAGGCGAATGCCCGTTTTTGTATTGGTTACTACCTTATTATTCATGGCACATCCGGTACACACCGAAGTGGTGGCTAATATTAAAAGCCGCGACGAAATTTTGAGTTTCCTTAATGGGATACTGGCATTGTGGCTGGTATTCAATTATGCCAAAAACAAATATCTTCCAACGTTGGTACTATCGTGGGGGTTTTATTTTTTGGCACTAATGTCTAAAGAAACAGCCATGACCACTCTGGCAATTGTTCCATTTATGCTTTTCTTTTTTACACCCAAAAAGGGTGGGAAAATTGCTATAATTGCACTTTCATTTGTAATTGTTTCCGGATTGTTTCTTTTGCTGAAATTTAACCTGATTGGTACGCTGTCGGGTAATCCGCCCAACGAAATAAATGTTTACCCCTACAAAGAATTTTCGGGTAGGATTCCGACCATGCTCTATATTTTTGGGATGTACGTTTGGCGGTTGGTTATGCCTGTACGTTTAATTTATGATTATTCGTACAATCAGATACCCGAAGCCGACTGGGCCAATCCGGTTGTTTGGCTCTCCTTAATCATACTTTTATCGTTGGCATATCTATCCATCAAAAATCTGAAAAGGAAAAACATCCTCTCTTTTTCAATTTGGTATTTTGGTATTTCGCTTGCAGTTGGGCTTGCTTTTGTTATTACAAGAGGTGGGATTATGGCCGAGCGTTTTCTGTATGCTCCGGTATTGGGTTATTCGTTGGCTTTGAGTTATTTGTTGTTCAAATTGTTGCCTCGCGAGCGAAAAACCAAACAGATTATTTATGATTTTAAACCTGCAACTTCTAAGGTTTTTGCCGGGGTGCTGGTAATACTTATTTTGTTTTACTCAGTGCGAACCATTGCACGAAACCCGGAGTGGAAGAATAATTTTACGTTGTTCTCTGCCGATGTAATTTATGGTGGCCAAAGTGCATTACTCCGAAAACATTATGGTAGCGAACTTATTAATTTGAGTGTAGCAACCACTGATCCGGTGGTAAAAGATTCGCTGATGCAAAAAGGTATGGCCGAAGTAGAAAAAGCATTGGAGATTAACAGGGGTTTTAGCGAAGCTTATTTTAAACTTGGATATGCCTATTATCAACTGCGCGATTACGATACATCAATAGAATATTATAAAAAAACCAACCAAAATAATTCGATGAATTTGTCGAATATGGCGTTGGCATATTATATGAAAGGTGAAAATGGAGAAGCATTACGCCTTTTAAAAAAATCGTTACAAATAGATCCGCATAATGGCACCGCGCGTTCTAACCTGCCACTTGTTCAAAAGGCATTTAATACTAAATTGCAAAGCATGACCCGCGAAACCTCCAGCGATCCACAGCATTATTTCGATTTGGGTAATCTGTTTGTTGATGCCCAAAATTATAAAGATGCCCTGGTTCAGTTTCAGAAAGCTGTTGATATGCAGCCCGAATTTGAGAGTGCAATAATCAACATTGGGAATTGCAATTATATGTTGAAGGATTATAATAATGCTATCGTTGCTTTTAAAAAAGTATTAGAAATTAACCCTGGTAATAGTCAGGCAAACCGTAATCTGAGTCATCTCTATGGGCTTCTCGGAAATACCGAAATGCAACAATTTTATGATAATAAATCCAGAGGTAATTAAGATATGCAAGCAAAAAACAATTTAAGGCTTACTCGATGAATTCAATATTTTTGTATCTGTTTTCGAAAAAATCAATGATTGCTATTGCAGGTATATCTGTTATGGTTTTTGTTGCGAGTTGTTATAACAGATATGTATATATTGATGATGCCTGGTTTGGCGAACACGCATATTGGTTTGCAAAGGATGGAATTGCCAGGGCTGTTTCGATTAAAGATTATTTTGGATGGGATCAGCACCTTTTGGTGTATAACAAATTTATAACCATTATTGGGGCCATACTAATTAAACTATTCGGCTGGTCAGCTACACCATTACGGATGTTTACGCTTATAATTTTGCTAATATTTTTAGTGTTTTTTTTGCAATATTTCCGAAACAAGAAAGAATCGTTTAATAAGGATGAATGGATGATTGCAATATTTTTTGTGCTGATTAATCCATTGATTGTACTTTATGGGTTTACGTTTCGCCCCGAAATATTGGTGATGACCCTGGGGTTTGTTTCTTATGTATTATTGGACAATTATCTGACCAAAGAGAAAAAGTTATCTTTTGTTGCCATAGCAGGTTTATTATCCGGCCTTGCATTCTTTACACATCCCAATGGATTGATTTTTGGCATGGCCGGTGCTGTTTTGCTCCTTTGGTTCAGGGTGTATAAGGCAATGTTTGTTTTTGCAATATTTACTTCAGTTACTGCCTCTTTGTATTTTTACGACCTTTGGCCTGAGGGGCGTTTTAATGCCTTTCTTTTCCAAATGGCCAACTGGCCGGTTTCGCACGGAGCAAGTTATTTCAGCAATGGAGTTGGTGAATTTTTTCGGGCTGTATTTTCAAAGCTGGCCGATGAGCATACGCGGTTTTTCTGGAGTCATAAAGTTTGGGGGATTTCTTCTTTATTCATAATTTCCTTAATCCTCAATTTCCGTTTTATCAAAAAACATCACAAACAATTGTTGGTGTATTTGTTTTCGCTCATTCTGTTTCTCAATCTTTTTGGTTCGCAAATTGCCGAAAGGTTTCTTCTTTTGTTTTTGCCCTATATGATTATAATTATTGCAGTGGCAATTAGCCGGTTAAAAACACAAAAAAAGGTATTCTTGAAAGGATTGATAGTGGTTTTGTTTGCCATCAATATTATTGGACTTGCAATAGTTTTTGCAGACACTTTTAGTAGAAATAAAAATTTTGTTGAAGAGCATGAAAGAATTATGTCCAAAATTCCTGATGTTGATGCACAAGTTCTTGTAAACTACGCTTTTATTTTTAATGAGTTGGAAAACAGAAACCTTGTTTCCTATAAAACTTTTGAATACCACCAGGTTAGAATTAACAGGAAACTATCGCAGCAGGAGTTTTTTGCCAAATCTGATTCGCTACAGATTGGTTATATTGTTGTTCCGCCCGATATGACGGCTGGCAACGACAACAGGTTTGCCTTTCTTTGCGATGGCGTAATTGATGAAAATCCTTTATACGCAGTTTGGTATGAGGATTCTGATTATTTGATATTAAAAAGGAAATAATAGTTAAATTTTGTTGTTTTCGTTCCTGATAAAATGAGTGCTAAAAAGCTTAAAGTATGAAGAAGAATAAAGGTGTTTTAATTTTGGTATTGTTGCTTTTGGTGGTTGCCATTGTATTGATTTTTAATAATGAATCGGGTACACTAAAGGACGAAATTAGTGCATTTGCCATTGACGATACTGCCTCGGTAACCAAAATTTATATGGCCGATATGAAAGGTAACGAAGTTCTGTTCAACGAAGTTCGGCCCGGAAAATGGTCGCTGAACGATTCACTGATTGCACGCCCCGAAGGTATAAAGCTGTTGCTGAGTACCATGTCGAAACTGGCTGTGAAGGCTCCTGTTTCCAAATCGAGTTACAATACTGTTATCAAGCGGCTGGCAACAACCTCTGTTAAAGTGGAAATTTACCAAATGGTTTTTCGCATTAACCTTTTTAATGTTCTTAAATTATTCCCACACGAAAAACTCACAAAAGTTTATTATGTAGGTAGTGCTACTCCCAACAATCTGGGATCGTTTATGCTCATGGAGGGTTCGGATATACCATTTGTTGTTTACCTGCCCGGGTTTAAAGGTTATGTATCTGCACGATTTACTGCTTATATTAGCGATTGGCGCGATCATACCATTTTTGCACATTTGCCATCTCAAATCAGCTCTATCCAGGTTGAGTTTCCACAGGAGCCCGTCGAATCATTCCGGCTCGATAAATATGGAGATTATAATCTGAAGTTGAAGCAATTGGGTACAGGGATGGCTTTTGATGGTTTTGATACTACCCGTGTTATCGACTTTATAAATGCTTTTCGTAATATTCGGTTCGAGACTTCTTTCCAGAAAATTGACCCCAATCATATTGATTCTATTATGTCGCAGATTCCGGTAAATATTATACAGCTCACTGATGTTTCGGGGCAAACACAAAAGATCATTACCTACCGGCGAGCCAATCTAATGCAGGCTTCTGACCTCGAAGGCAATCTGCATCCCTACGATGTTGACAGGTTATATGCCTTGATTACAGATAAAGATGAATTAGTAATTGTGCAGTATTTCGTTTTTGATCCCATTACCCGACCTCTTTCGTTTTTGCTCGGAAATGTTGTGGAGCGGAGGGGGAAGTAGTTTTAAGTTAATCGTTAAAAAGCCTCGCTGTAGCTACGGTTATGCCT
>JAOZRY010000559.1 GCA_029939965.1 Bacteroidales bacterium
ATTTCAGTTGGTAAGGAATCCTTACTAACTGCCAGTGACGGAAAAAAATACAAAAGACTCCAAAAAATGGAACAGGAGACAATAAAACTTGAACTAATTGAATGGCTAACAAAGCTTAACGATTTAGAAACTCTAAATTATTTAAAGGTTGTCAAACAATCAAGATTTGCAAATCATGATTAGTGGTATGATTTATCAGAACAACAAACTCAATTTTTCAGGAATTAGGTGTCAAAGATCGGCTTTTTTTGGCGCACGCTATTTAAATCAGGTGTTCGCAAATTCCATTACATATACCAGTTACAATATTTGTTATGTTAGAATGGATAACCAATTCCAAAATTCCATATCACATCTTTCAACTGCAATGTACTGATTCGCCAGCGATTGCCTGAAGAAAATACAGGGTTTTTGATTGGTGCTGCACCATCTATTCTGAAAATAAAAAACGAAAAATCCATACGTAAACCAACGCCGGCATCTATGGCAAGTTCGCCCATAAAATTTTTAAATTCGAATTGTCCTCCCGGATAGCTCTCACTAAGGTTGAGTAGCCACACATTACCAATATCAGTAAATATTGCTCCTTTAAACCAGCTATATATTGGGAATCGGTATTCAACACTGGCCTGAATAATCACATCCCCCATTTTTTCAAAACTATTGCCAATGGTATCAGAAAATGAACCTGGTCCAAGTGTACGATAACTCCATCCTCGCATATCGTTCGACCCACCCGTATAAAAACCTTTTTCGAAGGGTAGTACTTTTGAATTTCCATAAGGAATCCCAATCCCGAAAAGGTTTCGGTAAACCAGCGTGTGTTCATCTTTAAGGGCAAAATAGTATCTGAAATCTATATTGGTGCGCGCGTATTGAGCAAATGGAATATTCCAAACCGTAAATTCATCATTTTCGTTTTTTGGTGAATTGGTTAAATTATTTGCCAGATTCAGCACATTCCCGGATGTTTCAATATCCCACCTGAAAAAAGTAAAGTTTTGTATTTTGTTTCGCTGCTGATTATTAAAAATATAAGAGTATTTGGCCGACATAATAAAATGGTCGGTATATTGATTGATGAGCCGCTGATCGTTCAATTCTTCCAGCCTTTTTACAAACGAAGAATCCGGGAAAATTGATACTGAACTTATATCGATAGGGATGAGGCTATGACTTTCAAAAGTGCGGGCTCGCCAGTTGTAACCAAAAGAAACATTGGTAACATATCTTTCATAATCGGGGCGGTTTTGATAATTTACACCGGTTTTAAATGTGGTTCGGGGCTGTAAGGTTTTGGGGATTCTGTCTTGCGAAAAAGGGAGTAGAAATTTTGGAATATTCAATGTTGCTTCAGCTCCGGTTTGCACGGTGTTAAAAAATAACAATACAGGCTCACTATTTATACCTCCTGCCTGCCATTCAACCCCTCCTGTAAGTTTAAAAGTAAAAACCTCACCACCTCTAAAAATATTCAAATTCCGGTAAACAACATTCCCTGCAACACCAAGTTTCCCCCCTGATGTGGTACCCTCGGTTTCGATCGAAAATGATTGCACAGGCCTCCGTGTTAATTCAATGGCACAATTCAGGAATTTTTTTGTGCTGTCCTGTGGATCGAAAATATGGGTAGCAGGTTTAAAAGCAAGTGAAGTATATCCAAAAAGTGCGAAACCCGACAATTGCTTATATGTATTTTTTTCGGCTATTTCGGTGTATATTTTCGATGGTTCCAGAAAAATGGAATTAATCAAAGTCTTTTGTCTGATCTTTAATTTATCTCTGTAGTAAATACTATAATCACCTACAGAAGCTTTAAAGTTTGTATCCACAATTACACTCATATTGCCGGTATCAGTATGAACGGGATTAAAATCGGGGTTGATAGTAATTCTGTTCAGAAAGTATTTTTGGTGATTCTTACGATCGAAATATGACGAATTGGTGTCGTTGGGAATCAACACTTGCTCAATGTTCTGAAATATTGTAAGTGTTTTATTTTGGAATGCGCTGTCAACTTCATAAAAAACAAACTCGGGCGAGAAGTAATAGTAGCCCAAATTTCGGAGCATAGCAGAAATTCGGTATCTTTCATCATCGAGCAAAGAAGCGTTGTAAATACTTCCTGGCCGAAATAATGAGTTAATAGTATCGGCGTAAATCAGGTTTCTTACGGCAGTATCATCTGTTTTATATTCTACGTGGTTTATCCTATAAGGTTTTGCAAGTGTGATGTTGTATTTTACAGTAGCCTTTTTCTTTTTATTAATAATTTCGGTGGAAATTACAGAGTTAAAAAACCCGTTGTTGTTTATGTACAATTCCATCTGATCAACCGATCTGTCTATCTGAAAAGGGTCAAGTATTACAGGCTCATGTCCCATTTTCCTGCCCATCCATTTTTTAAATTTAGTTTGTTTGCCCGCGCTGGCATAACTATTTACCCACAATCTAAACCTGATAAACCCCAGAAAAGTTTTGTTTGGTTGCTGCTGTATCAATCCATAAAGATCGTCGGTAGTAAAATCAATATCCTTAATACCACACTCTTTTTTATTGATCTCAATTTTATTTTTGTGCAATAGATATTCGTCCTTTTTCACATTTCGGGTTATGTTGCAGCCCGAAACAAAAATAAGAATTGCCAATGCCGTTAAAAACCTTTGAAGACGAATTTGATCCAAAACCTTTGTTTTACAATTTGAGGCAAAAATAGTACTAAATTTAAGGAGATGCAGGAAGAAGTTTTTTATAACTGAATTTGTATAATATATTGGTGAGGACACTTGGTATCTTATTTTTAATATTCTTGTTGTTTTTGCAGTTATACAAAACTATTAACTGTGTATAAAACCTAACCCGAACAAGCCAAAAAAGAGATTTCTCGAAATATAAATTATTTAATTATTTTGAAGTTTTTTTTTGGGCGGCTTCGGGCTTTCCGTTTGTAGTTGCCTTGTGCCCGCT
>JAOZRY010000560.1 GCA_029939965.1 Bacteroidales bacterium
AACGCTAACATGTTAACGATGTCAATTTCCCGCTTTGCGGTTTCAATAATAAATCATAAATCGTAAATCATAAATTGAATTAGTATCTTATTTCTAATATTCCCCGAATGGTGGGGTTGTTTTTGGCAAGATGTTACATAACTTGCTAAAGATTGTCAACCAATCTCGTTGCCTCGTAGTGCCCAGCGGCATGAAACAACTACAAACGGAAAGCCCGTAGCCGCCAAAAAAAAACAGGCAGTATAACTTTATAGCCATACTGCCTGCAATTTTGTTTAAATAATTTTTGCGATTACATGTGCCCTTCAAGTTTTTTTACTAAAACTTGTTTTGCAACAGCACCAACCTGTTTATCAACAATTTTGCCGTCTTTAAAGAAAAGGATTGTAGGAATATTCCTGATACCAAATTTCATTGCAGTACCGGGGTTACTATCTACATCAACTTTTCCAACAACAACTTTTCCGTTGTATTCATTTCCAATCTCTTCCACTATTGGACCTACCATACGGCAAGGGCCACACCATTCTGCCCAAAAGTCAACAATAACAGGTTTATCAGATTTTAATACTTGTTCGTCAAAATTAGCATCTGTGAATTCTAAAGCCATGATTTTAATTTTTTAAATTCAATATTTCGCGGCAAAAATAGTAATAGTTTTATCAACCGGTATTTTATCAATCTTACAAAATCTGATACACTTTATTCAGAAATTTAAATTGCTAATAGGAGCATTACAATTTTTACAATACCGTTTTTAACACCTGTTTCTAACTGTATTTATTATTAAAACTTATTCGAAACTGAGGATAGATTTTTTGATAATTTCGAGTGCCTCACGCAATTCTACTTCGCTTATTACCAATGGAGGTGCGAAACGAATAATATGCTGATGTGTGGGTTTGGCTAATAAACCGTTGTCGGCCATTTTTACACATACATCCCAGGCTTCTTTACCATTCTTTGGCTCAATAATAATAGCATTTAGCAATCCTTTTCCACGAACCAACTGAACCATATCTGATTTTAGATTTCTCATCTCTTCGCGGAAAATTTTACCCATCTCTTCGGCTCTCTCAGCGAGGTTCTCATCTTTAATTACTTGCAATGCCGCAATAGCAACTTTTGCAGCAATGGGGTTGCCGCCAAATGTTGATCCATGCTGACCGGGTTTGATAACCATCATAATATCATCATCGGCCAAAACTGCCGATACCGGGAATACTCCACCAGAAAGAGCTTTACCCAAAATAACAATATCGGGGCGAACATCTTCGTGATCGCAAGCTAATAATTTACCTGTACGTGCAATGCCTGTTTGTACTTCGTCAGCAATAAACAGTACATTTTTAGCCTTACACAAATCAAAAGCTTTCTTAATGTATCCGTCACCGGGAACATAAACGCCTGCCTCACCCTGAATTGGCTCAACTAAAAAACCGGCTACATTAGTATCTTCCAAAGCTTTTTCCAATGCCGGGAGGTCGTTGTAAGGTACAATTTCAAAACCGGGTGTGTAGGGGCCAAAACCACCTCTGGCATCCGGGTCAGTTGACATGGAAATAATTGTAGTTGTACGTCCATGGAAATTACCTTCGCAAACAATTATTTTGGCTTTATTGGGTTCAACACCTTTTATATCGTAAGCCCACTTTCGGCAAAGTTTAATGGCAGTTTCATCGGCTTCGGCACCTGTGTTCATTGGAAGCACTTTGTCGTATCCAAAAAATTCGGTAATAAATTTTTCGTAAGGACCGAGTGCATCATTATAAAATGCTCTTGATGTAAGTGTGAGGGTCTTGGCCTGATCGACCATCGCGTTAATAATACGTGGATGACAGTGCCCCTGGTTAACTGCTGAATAGGCTGAAAGAAAATCGAAGTAGCGTTTTCCTTCCACGTCCCATACAAAAGAACCTTTTCCGCGCGACAATACAACCGGTAGCGGGTGGTAATTGTGAGCACCATACTTATCTTCCATTTCAATGGCCATCTGTGAAGTGAGCTTTTCTGACATAACTATTTAATTTTTTGAAGTTTATACTCTAATAATTTATAGTTCTATTACCATTTTGGTGGTAAACAATGATTCTGTTGTTCTGCTAATAATGATGAAATGCGACAAGGAGACAATGCGATAATGCTATAAGGAGACAATGTGATAAGGTGAGAATCATTAAATCATTGAACCATTAAATCATTTTAGCATTTTAGCATTTTTGAATGTTCTACAAAATGCGCAGTACAACCTTATTTATTAAGCGTGCAAAGATAGAAATCATGTAAGAGGCTGAAAATATTTTAAGGATATTTCGATTCGGGTTTGGATTTGTAAGGGTGTATTCAGGCTGTCTTATTCTATCGGAAATTTAATCATGAAACTTCTTTGGGTTAATATTTAGCCAATCTTTTACTTTTGCAGAATAAATATCAAATTCATTATTAACTGGTAAATAAGATGAACCGAACAGATGTTAATGTTTTAAGTCAGATCGCTAAAAAAATCGTGATATTGATTTTTTTTATTACAATTTATATTGCGTGCGATCCGGGTAGGATTTACGACCAATCCAAATCAATATCTGATTCTGGCTGGCACAAAGATTCGGTTGCAGGTTTTATTGTAGAAGTTGATGATACACTGCAGGCATATAGTTTTTACATTACCATTCGCAACAATGATAACTACCCCTTTCGGAATTTTTATATGTTTCTGAACACCAAACTCCCCAATGGAAACATTACGCGTGATACCATTGAGTTAATTCTGGCCGATAACGAAGGTAAATGGTTAGGAAAAGGTTTTGGCTCGGTAAAAGACAATCAGATACCCATCAGAAAAAATTTATTGTTTCCGTTGAAAGGGACATACACATTTGAAATTGAGCAGGGAATGCGCGAAGAAAAGCTGGAAGGATTGGTTGATATTGGCATCAGGGTAGAAAAAGCAGATTGAAGGAA
>JAOZRY010000561.1 GCA_029939965.1 Bacteroidales bacterium
GAGAAAAGTAAACGGAAGGGCAAGCACAAATGGATTAAGAACCAAGCTTGAAACAGGTTTCCTGAAAACAGATTTTATTTTTTTCAAAATAAGCATTGGCGTTCACTTTATTTGCTGAGATTAACCATTACTCAATGGTGGGTATAAAACTACTCAATGCAATTCAATTACATTAATTCGCTCTGGTAATTTATAGGTATTCCAAATAATTCCGTAACACTATTTATTGTCAGTTCATAATGTCCTATTCCTTCGTTACGCTCGGCTTTACACTCAGTAATTTCGGCAGACTCAATACATATCATTTACAAAGGTAAACTCCTGCCATTAAAAGACTTCGCTGGCCTCGAACCCGAACATTCTAAACCAAACACCGACTTTATAAACGGACATTATTTATCCAAAATTCCCTGCCATAAACCCACCGTCCACACTTATTGTTTGCCCTGTAATATAACCCGAATGCGGTGATAGTAACCACACTGCCAATGAGGCAAACTCATCAGGCAATCCCAACCGCCCCACCGGAATATTTTTTTCGAGCTGTAACTGAATGTCTTCATAAGTTTCACCCGAAAGCTCACTTTTCTTTTTTATCACACGCTTTACTGCTTTTGTATTATGATAGCCCGGAGCAAGTACATTTACCGTTATTCCGTCTTTCCCGATTTCCTGCGACAAGGTTTTTGCAAACCCTACTACTGCCATACGCAACGAATTGCTGAGTGCCAGATTTTCGATAGCTTGCTTTACAGAAATGCTTTCCAAAAAAAGAATGCGGCCATATTGTTGTTTGCGCAGCTTTGGAATAAGTTTGAGTACCAGATCAATTTTCCATCTAACTACTGTAAACCAGGCCAAATCCCAGTCTTCGATGGTTGTTTCGAGAACCTGCATGGCGGGAGGCCCTCCGGCATTGATAAGAATGCCATCCAAATTTCGGCTACCAATAATGTTGATTATCTCATCTACAATCTCCGATTCCATTATATCGCCGTTTATGGCTTCAATTTGTTCAGGGTAAAGTAATTGGAATTCACTAAGGTTTTCTGCACTTCTTGCAACTGCAATAATGTGTGCCCCTTCGGCCAGCAGTGTACGTGCTACTGAATTACCAAATCCTGAAGTTGCTCCACCCACAAGAAAAAGTTTTTGTTTTAGCTGTAAATCCATTTGTTATCTGTTTTAAAGTTTGTATGATTCTTAAAAAATTCAAAAATATAAATTGTATCCCATACGAAGGATGGTCAATTAAAATTGATTAATTCATGTTCGCCAAATAGTTATATTTTTGTTTTCTAAAATTTTCATAAATGGAAGACTTTTTTAATCACTTTCGTAGAAATATCGTTGGGATCGATCAGGAATTTGAATCACCCTATGGCAAACAAAAAATTGTTTACGGCGATTGGATTGCCAGTGGCAGATTGTACCACCCTATCGAAGATATTATAACCAATCGTTTTGGGCCTTTTGTGGGAAACACACATACCGAAACCAGCGAAACCGGTACCCTTATGACAAAGGCATATCACCTGGCTCACAAAAAAATTAAGGAGCATGTTAATGCCGGCCCCGATGATGTAATAATTACAGCTGGCTCAGGAATGACCACGGTAGTGAATAAATTTCAACGGATTCTTGGATTCCGAACCATGAAAAAGATGGAGGCTTCTGACTGCCTTAATGAAGACGAACGTCCGGTGGTTTTTATCACTCACATGGAGCATCACTCAAATCACACATCGTGGCTCGAAACTATTGCTGATGTTGTGCAATTAAAGCCTGGCAACGGGCTGCTGGTGAATCCTGATGAGCTACGGAAGGAGCTGAATTTTTACAAAAATCGTACAATGAAAATTGGTTCTTTTACGGCTTGCTCAAATGTAACCGGCGTTTCAACGCCATATCATGAGCTTGCAAAAATAATGCACGAACACGGAGGACTTTGTTTTATCGATTTTGCAGCATCTGCACCTTATGCCGATATGAATATGCATCCCGAAGATACTTCGATGGCTTTGGATGCAATTATGTTTTCGCCTCACAAATTTTTGGGTGGCCCGGGTACTTCCGGTGTGCTGATTTTTAATTCGAAAATTTACAAAACAGATCAAACCCCCGACAATCCCGGTGGCGGGACTGTTGACTGGACGAATCCTTGGGGTGAGTTTAAATATATTGATGACATCGAAGCCCGTGAAGATGGGGGAACACCCGGATTTTTGCAGGCCATTAAAACCGCACTATGCATCGAATTGAAAAATAAAATGGGTGTGAGTAATATTGAAAAGCGCGAAAAAGAGCTTGTAAAAATAGTTTTTGATGAGATGCCCAAAATCCCCGGAATTCATATTCTTGCCGATAATGTGGAGGATCGGCTGGGGGTTGTCTCTTTTTACATCGATAATATACACTTCAATCTTGCAGTAAAATTACTCAACGATAAATTTGGAATTCAGGTTAGGGGCGGGTGTGCATGTGCCGGTACTTATGGGCATTTTCTGCTTGACGTAAGCTTCGACAAATCAAAAGAAATTACCGATTTGATTAGTCATGGTGATCTGTCACAGAAACCGGGCTGGATAAGATTATCATTACATCCTACCATGACCAACGATGAATTATATTATGTAATTGATGCCATAAAACAGGTGCAAATAAATTACAAAGCGTGGTCGAAAGATTATATTTACAATAACAAAACCAATGAGTTCAGGCATCTTCTGGAGCCCGAAGACAAAACTTGTAAGGTTGAAGACTGGTTTAATATAAGTTAGCTTTAATGCCAAGAAAAATATCAGAAATAGCAAAAGCTGAAAGAATAAGAAAAGAATATTTTGAAAATAAAAATCTTTAATCATGGAAACAACAGGCAAAATGAAAATGATGAGTTTAGACCAGATGAAAGACATGCATTTGGGAAAGAAAGGACCATTGAAAGAGATGAA
>JAOZRY010000562.1 GCA_029939965.1 Bacteroidales bacterium
AATTTGTAAACATGAAACAGGGTTCAATTGCCCCGTTCTTTAGAGCGGGGATTAAGAAAATAAAGTATTTCCTCCTCTCTTCCGCCAATCGCTACGCGATTGGCGGAAGAGAGGAGCGGCGGCGGCAAATATTATTTAACCCCGCGCTAAAGCACGGGGCTACGCAATATATAATAAAAGATGCTGGCATTACGACAATATAGTTTACGGTAAGTAAGGAGTTCTGAACCTCTACCTTCTACCTTCTCCCTTCCAACCTCTACCTTCTACCTTCTAACCTCTTCATTCTAATCCAACTTCAACACGGCAAGGAATGCCGTTTGAGGTACTTCCACATTTCCTACCTGACGCATTCGTTTTTTACCCTTCTTCTGTTTTTCAAGAAGTTTCCGTTTACGGGTAATGTCACCACCATAACATTTGGCAGTAACATCCTTACGCAAAGCTTTAACAGTTTCGCGGGCAATAATTTTTGTGCTAATGGCTGCCTGAATAGCAACATCAAACTGTTGACGCGGAATAAGCTCTTTTAGTTTCTCGCACATTCTACGCCCAAAATTGTATGCATTATCAAAATGTATTAATGTTGACAGTGCATCCACAGTATCACCATTCAGCAATATGTCTAACCGTACAAGTTTAGCCGGCTGGTATCTTGTAATATAATAATCGAACGAAGCATAACCCCTCGAAATGCTCTTGAGCTTATCGTAAAAATCAAAAACGATTTCTGCCAAAGGCAAAGAAAATGAAATTTCTACGCGATCGCTGGTTAGATATACCTGATTTTTTAGCTCTCCCCTCCTGTCGATACACAAATTCATAATTGAACCAACGTATTCCGATTTAGAAATAATCTGAGCACTGATCATTGGTTCTTCCACATGATCGAGTTTGTTAGGGCCGGGTAATCCAGATGGATTATGTACATCGATAACTTCACCACTATTTGTGTATGCTTTATAATTAACATTTGGAACCGTTGTAATTACATCCATATCAAATTCACGATCTAACCGTTCCTGTACAATTTCCATGTGGAGTAAGCCCAGAAAACCACATCTAAAACCAAAACCTAAAGCAACGGAGGATTCAGGTTCAAAAGTTAATGACGCATCGTTGAGCTGGAGTTTTTCCATTGATGCGCGTAACTCTTCATAATCGTCGGCATCCACAGGGTAGATACCAGCAAACACCATTGGTTTTACATTCTCAAAACCAGATACCATTTTTGTACAGGGATTACTTACATGCGTTACTGTATCCCCAACTTTTACCTCTTTTGATGTTTTGATACCCGAAATGATGTATCCTACATCACCAGCCTGAAGCATACTTTTAGGTTGATAGCCAAGTCGGAGTACACCTATCTCATCAGCATTGTACTCTTTTTCGGTAGCTACAAATTTTACAAAATCATTCTTTTTAATCTTCCCGTTAAAAATCCTGAAATAAGCGATTATCCCCCTATATGAGTTGTAAATCGAATCGAAAATCAGAGCCTGAAAAGGTGCTTCAAGATCACCTTTAGGAGCTGGAACACGATCAACAATTGTATCGAGAATTTTATCTACACCAAAACCTGTCTTGGCACTTGCTTCGATAATGTCATCTATATCGCATCCAATTAAATCAACAATCTGATCTTTTACCTCTTCAGGCATGGCATTATCCATATCCATTTTATTGAGAACAGGAATTATTTCCAAATCATTTTCCATGGCGAGATAAAGGTTGGAAATAGTTTGGGCCTGAATTCCCTGGGTAGCATCAACAATAAGTAAGGCTCCTTCACAAGCAGCAATAGCACGGGAAACTTCATACGAAAAATCTACATGCCCCGGAGTATCAATAAGGTTAAAAATGTACTCTTCTTCTTCAGTCTTGTAAATCATTTGTATAGCATGACTTTTTATGGTAATTCCCCGTTCACGTTCCAAATCCATACTATCGAGTACTTGCTCTTTTTTTTCTCTATCGGTGATTGTATCGGTTAATTCTAACAATCGGTCGGCCAAGGTACTTTTACCATGGTCGATATGGGCTATAATACAGAAGTTTCTATTGTTTTTCATCGGGTACAAAAATAGTATTTTGGAGGGATTAAATCTAGTTGTTAAAGGTAAATCAAAAAAAAAGGTTGCCCTGTTGAGGGGCAACCTTATAATCATTATCAATTATAATCAGCAAATTATTTTGCAGCTACAATCGTATAGGTCATATCAATAGTATTCACCGTAATCAGGTAAGTTCCTGCATCAGGCCCCGGGATTCCGGCAGGGTCGCTACCAGTTCCATCATTTACAAAGAGTGGCCCGCCGGTTGAAGTTCCGGTATCATCGGTTCCATATTGTGGTTGCCATGCACCAAGATCGGTAATGAATTTAATTTCACCAGCACCAACGAGGTCGGCTGTTAATGTATATACGCCACCTGTTCCCTGCAAAGGAATAGCAGCTGTATTGTCCCAACCGGCAGCAGTGGCATCACCAAGCATATAAAGTTCGGGATCAACTGATCCACCCTCTTTTACAGTAAACGTGTATGTTTCAGTTTCAGCATTGATTAACAATTCGATATCAAATATACCATCTTCTAATGGTATGAAGTTTCCATCTCCATTGGTTTCAAATTTATCGGCAGCAGTACCGGCCATAACAACATCAGGATATCCAATGCTTTTGCCAGTCCAGTCTTGTCCTTCCCTGATCTTGAATCCAGACGAGTCGGTAACAATAATTTCAACACCAGTATATGTCCAGGTATAGTTTGTTTCACCTTCAACAGTTGGGGTTGAAAGCATTAGGGTTTCGTTCCAGTTAGACTGTTCGCCACCCACTATCAGTCCGTTACCAACAAGGCCTAATTCGGTAGCTGAATAGTCGAATATTTGCAAATCACCGGTTTTTGTTAAAGTTGCAGCATATCCTGAACCTAAAGTCCAAACCATT
>JAOZRY010000563.1 GCA_029939965.1 Bacteroidales bacterium
TGTAGCACTGGTTAATTTTACAACTGCTCTACAACCCAGTATGGGTTGAGCTATATGTCTTTGCGATTTTTTATAAATTAGAATCATAACGAAACCCATACTGGGTTTTTGATTTCGTTTACATCGCAAGCATCTACCTACAATAGCAGCAACCCATACTGGGTTGAATATGGAAGTATAAAACCTAACATATAAGTTCAAAAACAGCCCCACCCCTTACATAAAGCCATCCCGTGAATTGTTTTGCACGACAGCACTGTGATTTCCAAAAAGAGGTTATTATGCCTATCGAGACTCACGGGGTGGCTAATACCGATTCCAATCAATGTAAAACCTCTACGAGGTATTATGATAATTATGGGAATCGTTTTTTCTACAATACTTCATGCTCTACGAGCAAAGCATTATATGAAAATATGAATTTGAAAAAATTACCTCGTTGAGGTTCAAGTATTGTAGAAATATTTACACACGGTAAAACCAATTCCCCTGCCGTGAGAAAGGTGCAGAGCACCAAAATATAAAACCGGCAATAAATATTCCGGTGCGCTGCACCTTGCATAAATCAACGGAACGCTGATGCTATAAATATTTCGCGGCGCTGCCGCTTGTTCAAACTAAGGGCGTTAATGTCATTAACGCCCCCAGTTGAATACAAAAAACGAAGCTCTTTGTTCAACAAACTCCCTTAAACCCCGTAATAACCTTCTTCCCTTTTTTAATTCTTCTTTTTTCTTTCCTCCATTCAATATTCAATATTCAATATTCCTTTTTTCTTTCCCTTCCTTCTTTCAATCTCATTTTTCAATTTTTCTTGTTCACCCCTTTTTTCGACTGCTTTAAAAACTACTCAAATATAATGAATTTGCATCTCTCATGCGGCACTCCTAATATATCCTAATGTTTCATTTCATATTGCCTTTGTTATGGGCTGGCTATGTTTTTTCGGAAAAAAAATTATTGGGGGAAAACCCCCAAATAATCTAATCCCTGACGCAACGCACGTATAAACCCCCTGATTTATTGTCGTAATAGCTGTCGCTCCCTGCATAGTCGTAAGATAGATTGCGCCACCAAGCTTCTGAATCATCATACTGGGTAGCACTCCACCAAACAACAACGACACCATCGTAGTTGAATGACCCATCAAGGTAGTCGCGGAGACCACACGGAAGAGCAGTAAAACCACTTTGGTTGGTTGCTCCTGTATTTGGAGCGTTCCAAAGTTCCATACAAGTAGATTTTAACTTTCCACCAGCTACACTTTCGCCACCTAATTCATTTGTTAATGTTGTCCATTCGTCATCATTTGGAATATGCCAGCCTGTTGGACAAACGCCTTGAATATCAACTCCACTGTTATCGCCATTTGTTGCAGTAGCATAAGTATATAATGCTCCATAAATACTATTTACATCATTATCATAAAAACAATAGGCTTTGTCGGTGTCATTATCGCCAAGATTTGCCCATTCTGTATTATCTGTAACAAGTGGTATAGCATCGCCATTTATATAGCTTGTTGTTTTTATGTTTTCTGCCATCCAGGTTTGAGTGCCTATTTCTACTACTGCATAATTATTGCCATCGTTATCTGTGCATTCTACAAAATTAAAAATATAAGTTGCAGATACTGTTGGCTCAACAACCATTACTGTAGCATAAGCATAACCTCCGGATATTCCTTTGATTTTTAGGATATCACCTTCGCTAAAAGAAAAATCTTCTTTGGAATTAGCGTTTTTATAACTTTTTTCTGTTTTCGTTCCTGCTATTTGTTCGTTGTAAACTAATTGGGCTTGTTGCGAATTGATAGACAAACAAATTACCTTAGAACTTTCTACATGATTTGTTCCTGAAACATGAATAAAATAAATACCCAAATTATTGGCAGTAAATTCAAAAGAATGAACTCCGACTGTCAGCTCTTTGCCATAATCTGCAACAATTTTTCCTGCAATATCACAAACAGTTATGGTTACAAAATCGGTTTGGCTTACATAAAATTCAATATTCGTTGAATTGCCAAAAGGATTAGGATAACTTGAAATGCTATTACTTTCTAAATGTTCAAACTCTTCTACACCTGTTACTACTCCTGTTGTTAAATTTAAAGAACTCCCACCCGGCAGTTCTATACTTGTACAGTTATACAAGTTTACTACTTCTACGGTTGTTACTTCGGTGGACGCTCCTTCGCCAGCGAAATTAATTATTATGTCCTGTCCAAATCCCGTGATTGAGAACATGATAAATGCTAAAACAAAACTAAGTTTACACATAATATTAAAATTTAATTGTGAATAAATTATGCAATATCGCAAAGTAAATTAAAAATATTGTTTCTTGTTAAATTTGGTTTTTCTTGTTTGCACTTGGCTGCTGTCTGGCTATGAATAGTTGCCGTATTCGAAGCTACAATCTTTCAATTTACTACTAACTTCATACGAGCATGATTGGTTGAATTTACTACCCAATCGGCAATTATTTATAAGCCTTTGAGGTGCAATTGTATTTCGCTAAATTTTCGATTTCTTGTGGATTAAAGAAATCTGATAGCTTCGCTGATAATTTCGCGGCTACCTCTCTTTTATTTATTGTTCTCTTACTTATTTTAAATACCAGTGCAAGTGAACTTCTTGGGGTGCTGATTTCTTAGCTTGACGGCTATAGGGCCGGTGACGTTTCCAAGTCATAACGGACGTTGGAAAGTTTGGAAGTACACCACGAAACTTTCCATCGTCCGAAGGACATGGAAACGTTAAAATAAAATCACTTCCCCGATTCAGAAAGAACGTTCAACAAACCCCCCTTAAATAAAGCCACTCCGTGAATTGTTTTGCACGATGCACAGCTTTTCAAATAAAGGTTTCTATGCCCGGCATGATTCACGGGGTGGCTACTACCGAAAAACACAGCCACCCCGAATCTGGGAAGGATGCCCAAGTTCC
>JAOZRY010000061.1 GCA_029939965.1 Bacteroidales bacterium
ATATAGAAATAAATGCAAGTATAATGTGCGATTTCGATTTTTCAACTCATTGAAATTGTGTTGTTTACAAAGCCCAAATTAATAGTTACATTATTGCATTCAATCATTGAAGCATTTTTGTATGTTCCAATAAATTCGCAGTAGAACCTAAGGATTAAAGAATTATATACTTATACAGTTTGGAAATATATTTTATAGCACAAATATAATTGGAGGTAAAAAATGAACAGGAAGGTAACAGCAATTATTGAACGGGAAGGTAACGGATATTTTCCCTATGTCCGGAAGTGGATGTGGCAAGTCAGGGCAATACCGTTGATGAAGCAGGAAGTAATTTGAGAGAGGCTTTGGAACTATTCTTTGAAACAGCTTCACCGTTGGAAATCAAGGAAAGATTGCACGATGTGTAGTCAGGGTTTGACTTAAAGTCAAAGCCCTGACTTACAAATTACCTATTGAATGATTAATTTTTCGATATAGCTTTTTTCTGAAGTATTTACTCTGATAAAATAAAACCCTTTATCGAAACCTGATAAATCAATTTGCGAGGGAGTGGCCAAGGGGACATGTCCCCTTGTGTAGATTGTTTTGCCGGTTATGTCGGTAATATTTAAACCAATAAGGTTTTTGAAACCTGTTAGGTTTATAATTCCCGTTGAGGGATTTGGATAAAGTTTGAAATCGTTAACTGAAACATTATTTACAGACGTGGCAATATCTACTGTAACAACCCAAATTTGTTCGTCCCCGTTTTGTGCAGTTACAGTATAATCCACTGGATTGGTAAAATCTTGCGAAACCCCACTTGCCGGATCGATGCTTGCAGATTCTGATATTTCAATAGTAGGTGTTAAATTCGTAACATTTGTTCCGGCCACTACTTCAATGTAAACGGTATGATTTTCGTTGTCGATTACAGCATCCCCGGTTTGTTCGACAAGTATAAATGTTAAAATGTTATTTTCATTGCTTTGCTGAACTTCAACAGTTACCATCCAAATTTGCTCGTCTTCGTTTTCGGCAGTAACCGTATATTCAAACGGGGCTGTGAAATCCTGTTCAGTTCCACTTTCCGGGTTTATCGAAGCGTTTTCCGAAACAGTAATCGTTGGGGTTAAAGCCGCCACATTTGTTCCATATACAACCTCAACATCAACAGTATGGTTTACATTGTCGATTATGGCATTTCCGGCTTGTTCGGCAAGGGCGAAAGAGAGAATATCATTTTCGCTGCTTGGTAGAGCAAAGTCGGAAGCCACCCAAACATAGTATGCGTCATCAGGTGATGCTACGGTGAAATTTCCAATATTAATAGGGTTTTTTAATTCACCGGCAACATAAACAGAATTACCTACAACATCTATTGCAAGTCCGAAACTTCCAAAACCACCTGTCTGGTTTTGAAAAGCTTCGGCATATTGAATATCCCCACCATTATTAAATTTTGCAATATAAGGTGCCTGGTGCTGTTGGCCATCGGTAATAACTATACCTGAGCCAAAATCAAGCGAATTATTAAAGCTACCAATCGCTAACACATTATTATCCGCATCGGTTTTTACCGAGAAAGTTCCATTATCCGGATCGGCATCAGAAGAATTCATAATATTATCCCACTGGTAAACCAGAGTATTGTTATATTTTGCAAGGTAACCGGGATAATTTGAAAACGTTTGCATACCATTGCCAAAATCAATATCCGTATTAAAACCACCCACTACAAAAACATTTCCATCATTATCGCAATCAATATCATGCATGTACCCAAAACCATAATCGTTAGTACAAGAAAAAGAGGATGCATTTTGCCACACACCTGCATTTGAGCATTTTGCAATAAACATATCACTTGTACCGGATGGAAGTGTGGTGCTGCCAATAGTAGGAGTTCCATTATATTTACCAATTATATAAAGATTGGCGTTATCGGTTGTTATACTATAACTAATATCTGTGTCAGTATCCCCAATCTTATTAACCCATTGGAAAGAACCATCGGAAAGATATCCTGCAATAAAAGCATCAGAACCTCCGGATGAAGTAATATCCGTACCGTTGAAATTTGCTGTCCCGGAAAAATATCCGGTTACAAAAAGCTCACTATTATTGTTAATCACCAAATCCTTACCATAAGAGCTATTATCCCCGGCAGATTCGTTTGCCCAAAGTGTAACCCCATCCGAACCAGTAAGTTTTGCAATAAACATAGAATATGTACCGGTAGCTGTTGATGTAATTGAAATGCCACCTCCGAGATCGGCCGTTCCTGCAAAAAAACCGCTTATATAAACATCACCATTGTTATCGGTTGCTACACCGTTGATGCTTGCTTCTGTATAAGGCGTTCCATCCGGTGTGTAAACCTGGCGATGCCATAGATATTCGCCGGCACTGTTAAATTTAATAATAAACCCGGTTAATTGTTCATTGCCGTCCTCATCGTAAAAAAAGAAGCCTGAGCCGGTTATAGTGCCATCGAACATGCCAACTACATAATAATTCCCATTGCTGTCTGTTGCCAGATTTCTTACATAAGTTGACGACATTGAAGGGTCTTCGCTTTGCCCAAAAGCATTTGCAAATTGCCAATCGGGCTGTGCTACTGCCACTTGAATTGAAAGTATTAGGCAAATAATCGATAAAATGTTTAAATGTTTCATTGTTATAAAATTTATAGATTTGTTATTGAATAAATAATTTTCTTGTATATGTTTCCGATTCTGTTTTTAATGATATAAAATATATCCCCGATGGTTGATTCGATAAATCAATAGTAGAGGTTTTAAGGTTTTGATTCCTAAAATTACTTACTATCTCCCCAAATATATTTGTGATTATTATATCTCCAAATCTGCAGGATGATGGGTAATTAATTGTGAATACACCCGAAGAAGGGTTTGGGAATACTTTGAAATGGATATTGTTAGGAGAGTTTATCCCGGTAATTACATCTCCCGATACAGCGATATTATGTTGGGTAGCATCAGTTGAGAAATTGGTAATTACTCCTGTATAAGGTTGATTGCTTTGTGGGGCAAATCGCACAAAAACATCAGTATTGCTGACGGTGCCGCCCTGATTATCTAAAATTATCTCATCGGAAAAACCTGTTCCTGATGTTTCTGAAATTTCAAAACCCTCCGGTGCAGTTATCATAATATTATCAATTAGGTTTATACCAGATATTTTATAATCCTGTTCTTCTGAAATAGAACCAACTTCTACGGCCTCAAATTCAAAATTACTTTCGGAAGTATAAATAATGGCCGTTCCAACAGCTACCCCAATTCCTGACAGGTTAATGTTTTTGGTTTCGGCATATTGCGATTCGTGGGCAATAACCCCCGAATATATTGTAACATATTGCGGTGCAAACCGTACAAAAATGTGAGTATCATCAATATTTCCTTCAGTTGCCGAAACAACTAACTGGTCATTAAAACCAGCACCACTTGTAAAAGATATTTCAAAGCCAAAGGGTGCAGATATAAAAACATCGGCCACAAGGTCTTGGGCAGAAAGGGTATATGAAAATTCTGAGGAATAGTTACCTGTTTCCACTTCCTGAAAAAAATAAGCCTCTTCATTTATTAAGATATTTGGCACTACCCCATAACCCGAAACATATACATATCTTGTAAACCCGGAAGCATTGGAGGTGATGGACACATTTCCTTCAAAAAAACCTTCGCCCGGCGGTGTAAACAAAACATACTGAATACCACTTATGGCTGATGTCCATATAGAACTATTACCATTTTCATCTGTAAACCCCGCATAAATGCCAGGGTATTCTAATAATGTACTTGTTTGTCCATCATTTTTTATATCGTACCAAAATTGGGATAAACTATCTGACCCAACAGCAACATTCCCAAAATTTATTTCTGGTGGGTCTAATATAATATATGGCTCTCCTACACCAATCCCTGTACCGGAAACTGGTATGTCAACTGTAAAATCGTCGGAAGTGTGTGTTATATTTGTTGAATAACTGATTTCCAATACCGGTACAAATTTTACATAAAGGGTCGTTTCAGGAATTGTACCCCCTGGGGCATTTAATGTATAAGAGTATCCCCAGTCAGAGCCATCCGAAACCCTAAAACCCTGACCGGGTATTACAGAAACAATCAGGTCGTTTGTAATATTTTCAGCAGAGAGCGTATAAGAAAAAATGTAACTATCGCCTACAGAAACGTTTCCGAAAGGAATTGAATCCCTGCTAATGTTTATTATCGGGTCGTCTTTTGTTTGTGCAAAAGAGCAAATTTGAAACAACATTAAAATTACTGTTATTGAAAAGTTAAGTTTTTTCATTGTTTATATATTTATTGGATAATCTATTATGTTTGGCATTTACAATTTCTATTTAGTATCAATACCGATTACAGTTATTTTTGAATAATTATTTTTTCGGTATATATTTCTGTTTCGGTTTTTATCTTAATAAAATAGATGCCGGCAGGCCGATCTTTCAAATTAATAATTGAAGATTTAAAAGTGTTTGACCCTTGCTGCACAGTAGAAGTGTAAATTGTTTTGCCTGTTACGTCAATAATATTAATGCTATAAGGCTTTGCAACTATTTGTAAATCTACATTAAAAACCCCGTTTGATGGATTTGGGTATATTGAGAAATGATTATCAATTTTATTAATACCTGTTGTACCACCTTCCACAATAACTGTCCATTGTTGCCGGGTTTGGTCGAGGGCTGTAACTGTATAAATATAATTACCGGAAAAATCGTGGGTTGTGGCACTTCGTGGGAACAGGCGCGATTGCGGTGTTGTAATTATTACAGGTGCAAGTGCCGATATAATAGTTTGCTCATCAACAGTTACAGTAACGGTATGATTTACGTTATCAATTTCAGGCTCTTCTGTTTGTTCGGGTAAATAAAAACTAATAATATCGTTTTGAGATATCTCGGTTTCGTCAGGGTTAATTTTTGCGGTAAACCCGGCAAGATCGCTAAAAGCCGTTGTGGGGCCTGTAAAAACATAACCTCCATCGTGGGTTTGTTGTATCTGTTCAATCCTACTTTGGCCGGTTTCGGTTTCATATTCGGTTTCCCAAATCAGATTCCCGGTTTGGTTAATCTTAACAATATACATCTTTTGGTTATCATTAACTGTTTTAAACCCTGCTACCAAATAATTCCCTTCAACAGTCTGGATTACTGAATATGGGACATCTTCCTGCGGCCCGCCCGTTGTGTATTCCCATTCTGTTTCTCCAATATTGTCGGTTTTAATTATCCTCCAGTCCCTGCCATTTGCATTTTTAAAAGCACAAAGAATAAAACCTCCGTCCGATGTTTGCGAAATCCCATCTGCCCTTGCAAATTCCGTATCGGGATATTCAGACCAAAACTCCTCGTTTCCATCTTTATCCGTTTTTAATAAATAAACTGTCCCGATAGCACCGTTATACTTTTTATAATATCCGGTAACGGCAAATCCGCCATCTGCCGTTTGAACAACATCATTTGCGAAATCAA
The DNA here is from genome assembly GCA_029939965.1 of Bacteroidales bacterium. Classification (GTDB taxonomy): domain Bacteria; phylum Bacteroidota; class Bacteroidia; order Bacteroidales; family 4484-276; genus SABY01. The sequence continues at coordinate 5,507 of JAOZRY010000061.1, forward strand.
GATCGCTGTCCCCATAAGTTTTTACCCATTGTTCATCACCATTTTCATCGAGCTTAATTAAAATTATTTGCGCGCTTAAACTTTGGTATCCGGTAATAATATATCCACCATCGTTTGTTTGTTTAATTGAATTTCCTTCGTTTTGATCATCATTTATCCCATAATCCCTTGTCCATTCAAGGTTGCCGATAGTGTCGTATTTACAAATCCAAATTAAAAGATTAAAATTGCCGGGCATATTTTTTTCTCCGGTAATAGCGTATCCCGAAGGATTGTCCTGATTGTCCAGGGTTTGGATAACAGAATGTGCCGATGAACCGTCAACACTCCCAATAGTTTGTTTGTCCCACAATTCTACACCTGAATTATTTAACCTCTGTATTTGAACATTGCCATCATAACTGCCGGCTGTAATAAAACCACCATTGGTAAGTGTTGCCACCGAATTTGTAAAATAATCTTCATCAACCAAGCTCCACTCAAGGTTTTCTGCCGTATATTCCGTAGTAATATTGTCTATTAAGCAAAAGCCAACCTCCGCCGCTGTTGGAGTTAGTTGCCACGCTATATAAACGTTTTCTCCCTGATAGTCTGTTAAATCAATTTTGTACGATGTGTATAAATATCCGTTATCATCATATCCGAGGTACGGGACAGTAATGTTGGATAAATTAATTGTAAAATCAGCAGGAGTATTTCCAGTTGTAGAGAGCCAAACCGATAGGTTTTCATCCGCACCTTCCAAAATTTCCGTGGCCCAGAATGAGAGGATATAATCATCTTGTAAATAAATTTGGGGAGTTACCAGCCAATCATTTGAGTTTTGGGTTGCCTGTAAGCCTACGGCTTTTTCCCCGGTCATCGACCAAAAAGTTGAACTTATTACCGCCCATTCGTTTTGATCCCCATCTTCGTTATAAACTGTCCAGCCCTCCGGCATACCTTGTTCAAAACCCTCGTTAATAAAAGTTTGTTGGGCATTTGCTGTTTGAATTGAAAAAACAATAAACAGAATTGCACATAATTTACAGGTAAAATATTTCATGATTAAATATAATTGATAATAATTGTTTTGTCGTTTATTTTCTTTCGATTGTAATACTTTTTATTATTGGTTGCAAATATAGTATTATCAGCAATTTTGAAAATAATATTTTGGGTTTTGCTATCTTATTGTGTAAAGATTTAAAACAAGTAATCCCGAGTAAATAGACCTGGGAAAATGGGCGCACAAACCGATATGACAAGGAGGGGGTAGATTTCTTCCTTCAAAATTTCCGCTCCACTCCAATTTTTCCAGTCGAAAAGACAGGGCAGCAATTATTGTTTTGGGTAGAGAAAAAGCCTGAATGATCAAATTATTTCTAATATTCTTGTTGTTTTTGGCAAGATATTACATGCCTTGATAAAGATTGGGAAAGGATTGACAACCAATCTCATTCAATCTATCATCAATCTTTTTCAATCTCTTTTTCGGCTCGTCCGGGTTAGGGCATACACATACTAAATATGATTTATCGAAAAGTAAAAAGTTGTTCCTTTTCCAACTGTTGATTCATACCAGATTTTCCCACCCAACAACTCAATTATTTTTTTACTATAATAGAGCCCTAAGCCAATGCCACCATATTTGCGTTTAAGCCGCTGGTCTATTTGCCTAAAACGCTCAAACAGCAAGTGCTTCTTATCGGCAGGAATACCAACTCCGCTGTCTTCAACAAAAAAGATCATATTTTGCTGATGGGTTATTCTAACGCCAAATTGCACCTCACCTTCTTCCGAAAATTTAATGGCATTATTAAGAAGATTCATAAACAGCTTTTTTAACATGATTTTATCGGTAGTTATCAGCATCCTTTCTGATTCCAGTGGATATATTGGATATATTTCAAGACTTTCTTTGTTATAATTTTGAGTTATCTCCAAAGCATTATTGTGTATTTCTGATAATACTTCAATGAGTTCAAACTCTTCAATACATGGTTGTGAATTACCTGCTTCGAGTTGGATTACATGAAAAATATCTTCGATAATATCCAATAAACTATTTCCACTTTTATTGATTTGATAAGCAAAATCTTCGATTTCCTGCTGTGTCATAGTATTGTCGATTAGTGCTGACAGGCCTATGATGCTATTTAAGGGCGTTCTTAGTTCGTGCGACATTGTGGTTAGAAAAGCCAACTTGAGTTTATCAGATTCTTCGGCTTTTTCTTTGGCAATTTTTAATTCACGATTATTTAGTAGTAGTGTTTCGTGCGCATCCTTAAGTTCCCTTTCAATTTGTTTACGGGTTGTAATGTCCCTGAAAATACCAAACGAATTAATGTAATTTCCTAATTCATCATTGTTTGGTGTAACAGTAATTAGTAAATCTTTGGCATGCCCATCATATCCTATTATTGCTAATTCATAATTTGATTTTTGTCCTTTTTTTCTTTTTTGAGTTTCTAACGCCATTCGGTTATAATCTTCGATGGATATGAATTCCTTTAATGACTTGTTAACCAACCCACCAGATTCGACACCAAAAATATTCTCGGCCGCAGAATTTGCAAACAAAAAGCAATCTTTTTCATCGGTAATACCAACTCCTTCACCCATATTTTTAACCAGGCTTCTAAATTTTTCTTCACTGGCTTTAAGTGTATTCTCAGCTTTTACCCTCTCAGATATATCTTCAGCCAAAACAATCCCGCCATATATCTCGCCCTTATCATTCCTCATGCCTTGAGCCATCACTCTGGCTGGTGCTTCTCTGCCTGTTATAACGGCCTTATATACACCTTCAAAAGAGGATGCTCCATCAATTAGAGCCTTTTTTAAAGTCTCTAATAAACTTTTGTCCTGCATATCCCTGAAGATATTAAATCCTTTAAGCTCCTCCGGAGAGTTGCCCAGCATGTTTGCAAATTTAGAATTACACTCTTCGAGTATGCCATCTTTTGAATAATATCCTATTCCAATAGGTGAATTATTAAAAATGCCCTGGTATTTTTTCACACTTTCCTTCAAACGCATTTCAATCATTCTCCGTTCAGTAATATCAACGGCGATACCTCGTAGTCCAACAACTTTGTTATTATTAACGATTGGAGTGTTGAATATTTGTGTAAAAATAATAGTCCCTGAACCTGAGATAAGTCTATACTCTTTTCCGGTAATTCGTTTACCCGACAAATTCCCGAAAATAACATTACGTGCATCCTGCAAATCATCAGGATGAATAACTTTTGAAATATTTATTTTACCATTTTTCAATTCAGATTGAGAAAGCCCTAGTTTTTCAACGCCGAATAAATTCAAAAACATTAAGTTTCCCGTTTGATCAACTTCAAAAATAATTTCAGGTAATAAATTTACCAGGCTTTGATAATGCTCCACTGCCACAGTTTCCTTTTGATGATCTAACTCCACATCTCCCTTAATTTCAGAGAATAGTTCGATGAGTTTATCAAATTTTTCTTTTGGTTTTTTACCATCAACGGTATCTCTATACATGCTAAGCTGCTTAGAGAAAGAACTTACCTTATCGAGTATTGTTTTCATTAATAATTGGTATTATGACCAATAAAAGTAACAAATTTCAACAAAATGAAGAATATATTTTGATATTATTTACATTGTAATAATAAATCTCTTTATTTTGTAAGCCATGTTGTTTCAATATTTAAGACCTTGTAATATGAAAAAAATCATTTCTTGTATTGTTGTTGTGTTATCGTTTTTTACTTTGTATTCGCAATCAAATACCGATGTTACTTTCCGTGATTATTTTACTGATGCCACCATGCGAGTGGACTATTTTCATACCGGAACTGCCGGTGAGGAGCATTTTTCGGTCGATAGGATTATAAATGACGGCAACTGGCCAGGGAGTAAAACTATTCTTTTAGATGATTTAAACCGTGGCTTGTACTTTTTTGAAATCAAGAATGAAAAATCCGGGTTGCCTTTGTACAGCAGAGGTTTTGCAAGTATTTTTGGCGAATGGCAAACCATTCCCGAAGCCAAATTGCAATGGGGAACATTTCATGAATCGGTAAGGTTTCCATGGCCGATTGAACCCGTTGTGCTTTCAATAAAGAAAAGAGATGATAAAAACATATATCAGGAGATATGGGCAACAACCATCGATCCTGATTCCCGTAAGGTGAATCCTGCCAATTATGAAAGCCCATATAAAAGCTGGACATTGCTCGATAACGGGTCGCCAAACGAAAAGGTAGATATTTTGATTCTTGGTGATGGTTATAGCAAAAATGAAATGAAGAAATTCCGTTCCGATATCAAAAGACTTACTAATGCTTTTTTTAAAGTGGAACCCTATAAATCGAGAAAGGGAGATTTTAATATCAGGGTTGTTGAAACACCTGCCCACGAAAGCGGAGTAAACAAGCCCCATCCTGGTATTTTCAAACGAACTCCACTATCCATGTCGTACAGTGCCTTCGATTCCGAACGCTATGCCTTAGCCTACGATAACCGGACTATTCGTGATGTAGCTTCCACTGTTCCTTACGATTATATGTTCATTCTGATTAACGAAAAAACCTATGGTGGTGGTGGTATTTTTAACTTATATTCTACCGTTGCCGTTGATAATAAATTCTCCGATTATGTTTTTGTACATGAATTCGGTCATTCGTTTGCCGGTTTGGCCGATGAGTATTATTCTTCGGATATTTCATACGAAATTCCGAAAATTACTTTCGAGCCCTGGGAACCTAATGTAACCGCATTACTAAATCCTGATAATTTAAAATGGAAAGAACTGGTGGATTCGGACACCCCCATTCCTACTCCCTGGGAAAAAGAAAAATTTGATATTCACAGTCAGGAAATTCAGAAAGAAAGAAGAAAACTCCGTGCCGCTAAAGTTCCTGAATCGGAGGTTGAAGCACTATTTGAACGGGAGAAAGCTGAGATGCTGGAAATGATTGATGAGATGGAATACAAAAACACAACCGGAGCTTTCGAAGGTGCAAACTACATGCAACATGGTATGTATCGCTCGGCCATCGATTGCATTATGTTTACCCGCAACAAACAGGAGTTCTGCCCGGCGTGCAAAAAAGCCATCGAACAAGTTATCGATCAGTATTCGAGATAACCCACAAAGGAGGTAGCCGGTGCATTGAAATAATTGCGTTTTGGTTATCTATAAGTTAGGGCAAGCTTAAAAAAAGAGACCTGATGGTGATAAATATGATACAAGAAAATATTGAACTTGAGACCTAAATCCAGCAACAAAAAAAGGGTTATCTTTGTATTATACACAAAGAAATAATTTTTTACAAAAAAAAACATGAAAAATCAAAATAATACAAATAGCGATGATAATGAATATGTAATTATTCCTAACCCTATTTACGATGTGGTTTTTAGATATTTAATGCAGGATCACGACAGTGCAATGATAATATTATCGACCCTGATAAATGAAAAAATTATAAAACTCGACTTCCGCCCCGTAACGTATGCCAAAAAGAAAACAGAAGAAGAAAATGAGAGGCAAATAGAAAGATTAAAAAACCGAAGAGCAGAAAAGCTAAAGCATGAGGCACTGTCGGGCGATTTTGAAACAAAAATAAAGGACCCAAAAACAGAGAAAGATATAAAACTTGTTCATCTTGATTTTACTGCAATAA
>JAOZRY010000564.1 GCA_029939965.1 Bacteroidales bacterium
ATCTATAACAGAATCTACCGCTGTGTTGAAAATCAACTCAAGTACTACTTCACCCTTTTCCCAATTTTTTGGATCGTTTTCGTTTTTATAAACCCGATTGGTGTAATCGTTATAAAAATCATCTTCCGAAATAATATATTCATCCGGCTTATGCCAAAGTCGATTTATGATTAATCTATCCGGTTCTTTCAGCTTATAAATTTTAATACCAATATTCGTCTCCTGCTTTTCGCCATTAAGGTTGGTAGCCGAAACAATTATATTACCGGGTTTTTTAATATTCACATTATCAGGAATTGCAACATTCAGGATTAATGCTACGCTTCCAACATTTACAGTTTGAATAGCCGAATGTGTTTCGCCATTTATATCCGTAACATCCACACTAATTGTATAACTAAATGAGGGTTTTAAAATAGAACTATAAGAAAAATCGGGGATGGCCTTGAAAGTGATAGTAAAATTTCCGTTGTCATCTGTGGTGGTTTCTCCGGCAGCAATTTCTACGGGTTGGGCCGATGGCCAACCTCCACCAAAATAATGGCGGCGTGGGAAAAAACTGTTGCGAACAATATGGTATTTCACACCGGCATTGTCGATATTATTGCCGGCATAAGCCTTGGTATTTCCGGTTATAGATATTTGTTCGTTCAATTTGTAGCTTCCACTCACCGGCTCAAAGGTTACTTCAAACTTGGGGCGTTTATATTCTTCTACCCTAATGCTGGTGTTTCCACTTTTACTTTTAATACGCATCACGCCATTTAACAATCCTGTTGGGATGGAAAATGATCCGTTTACCGAACCATAATCGTTTGCAGATAATTCGACCGAAGAGACAAGCTGATTATTGGCATCGAAGAATTCGATTTTGGAGTTTGCCCCCGGACTAATGTTGTACTTATCGCCGGTTTTTTCGAGAATAATTGCTTTAAAATATACTGTTTGCCCCGGGCGATATATGGCTCGATCGGTAAAAAAGAAAGTTTTTTGTTGAGTTTTTTCTTCACGGTGGCGAGGTGTGCTGAGGTAAAAATTTTCGTCAGGAACATATTTATCAGTTCCTTCCACTAATTCAATATATACACCCCTCTGTAAATTTTTGTCGGGGCTAATTTTCAGATAACCATCCTTGTCGGTTGTTGTTCCCAAAAGAAATTGCGTATCGTAAGTTCTTTCGCGGTAATTGTAATTGCGCTTGTAAATGTTTATTGTAACATCGGATTTGGGTTTTCCGCTTTGGCGATCTAATACATAAATATCATAACCTCCATCGCTTAATCGTTGGCTAATATTGCTCAGGTTTGTGGACCAAAATCCAACCCAGGCAAGCTTATTTTTACCCGATTCAAAATCAATATTATCAGAAACCAGCAAAATATAAAAACCTTCGGTTAACGCAGGGATTTTAAATTCTGTTGAGTGATTCTGAAAATCTTGCTCATTTGGTAAATCGAGTGTCCATGTCTCGAAGGCAATTTCTTTGGTTAGTTCGCGTGCAATAGCTTCGCGGCTATTTTGGCGCGACACATCCCTAAAATCGCCATAATCGATTCTGACTAACCTAAAGTGGAGCGATGAGTAATTTTTCCAATTCAGCAATCCCAAAGCCGGTTGATTGGGAATCGCAGCTTTTTCTACACGGATACTCATTTCGGGAGTAATGATTTTTTGTAGTAATACTTCGCAGTTTTTGGCTCCATCCGAATCGGGAAAAGTTTTGATGGCCTCTTCGCAAATTGATTTGGCTTTTTGTTTTTCCCATCTAAAATCATCCGAAATAGCCGGGTTATATTTTGCAGCCTGCTGATTGTGGAATTGCGCTAATTTAAAAGATACTGCTGCCGATTCATCAGAAAATTTGTAGTTGTTTCGGAGGTTGTTTAAAGCAGAAACATAGAGTTTGTTTTTGTCGGCCAAAACAGCTTTGTTATAAAGATATTCCAATCGTTGTAAATCGGCATCGATCAATGCTTTGGGGTTTTTATCGTTGAGGTGAAACTGAATAATGCCCTGAAAAATTTGCAGTACGAGGGCGGTATTTGAATATTGACTCTGTTTTTCAAAATTCATTTTCACAAATTTATCGGGCTGGGCAAAATACTTTGGGTCGTCAGGTATAAATTGCATTGCCGCAACTTTGATATCAGATTCATCATTCATTAAAAAATTGATGGCACGCCAAGCCAAAAAATCATATAAAGTAGGGCGGAAAATCTGAGAGGTCTTCTCTTTATCAATGATCGCATCAAAGGAATTAATGTGTATCCGTTTAAGTTCTTTTGAGTTCTCAATCGAACGTCGGTAATTATTTTTTGCTTCGCGCAAAAGTTTTGCTGCATCCCAGGTTTGAATATCATCATCATCAAAACCCGCAGTAGCTGCCCGGTTCAGGATTTTGTATCTGTTGGCCTGATAATATTTAAAATAAAGCTCACCTAATATCGAATGTAGTATTTCTCTTTCAGGAGAACTCGCAACCAGAATGTCGGACTTAACCCTGTATATTGCTTTAGTCAGGAAATCTTCTTCATATTCTGATGCAAGTTTCAGGCGATAAAGATGAGTTTTAATAACCTGAGGTACATTGTTGTCCTTTGCCGCCAGGTTATAAATTTCATCAACAATTTCCATTGCCGAATTTGGTTGCCGGAGTTTATCCAGCGAATCTACCTGTTTCCATAATTTTTCGTAATCTTTTTCCATGGGCGGGTTGTTTGCAATAAAGAAAATAGTTGCCACCATTAATAGCAACAATGGGAGAATCGCTTTTAGTTTTTGCATCGCTAACAATTTTAAAATTCGCATCGACTGTTTACAATAATTGTGCAAAACTTAAAAATGCACAATTTATTTGCTGCTCACAAAACTACGAAAGCCGCACAGATAAACGGGTTATAGAATAGTTAAAAAAACTTTTTTTGGAAAT
>JAOZRY010000062.1 GCA_029939965.1 Bacteroidales bacterium
AATGTATCAGGCCAACAAATTGCACCACCGCATTTAAGTTCTCCATTGTCATCGGGATAAAAAACACCAATGTAATCATTCTTCTTGATCAAGCTATCATTAACTCTGGGGTGGGCTTCGTGAGCAACAATAATCCCCGCGATTGATTGGGTTCCAATAGGAACATTCCATATTGGCGGAAACCCATTATTGTCTAGCTGAGGATCATCGAATTGATTTAACGATTTCTCGAATAATAATTTATCCTCATTAGATAATTCAGAATTCTCAAAAAACTTATTAATCACTCTGGAATCAACCTGCGCCTGTGCAATATGCATTCCTATAACGGAGAAAAATAAATAGAAGACCAGGATACGTAGTTTTAATAAGAAGATTTTCTTAAAGATAAAGTTTTTCATAGTTTATTGAAAATTTTGTTTGAAAATTTTTTTTGAAAATTTAAGAGTACATACAATTTCTGATTTCATAATACAGGAATGATATCATACCAAGTATGCAAAAAAGATAGTAATAATCACTTCTCAGAGTATTCACACTCATTATGTTAACCATTGTCCTTACGCCCACAAAAGTATGTTTTTTATATAAAACAACAAATTCTTGTGCATTTATTTTTTCAGATAAACTCAGTTAATAAATCCTACCGGATTAATTTTACTCATTTATCACAGCCCTGATTTCATTACTTTTGCGTCCGAAATGAAAAAGAAGAAAATTCTTACCAGAATATTAATATGGCGACTAAAGCATATCAAAGACAAGCAATTTGTAATATTTTTGAGCCTTATTGTGGGGATACTTAGCGGTCTGGCAGCTATCATCCTGAAAAACCTTGTTCACTACACCCATTATTTTATGACTGATGGTTTTAATTTTAAAACCGAAAATTTCATGTATCTGGCCTACCCCGCTATCGGTATTTTTCTATCAGTAATATTTGTAAAATATATTGTGAAGGACAACCTTGCACATGGTGTGAGCCGGATACTTTATGCTATCTCAAAAAAAAACGGGAGAATCAAATTCCACAATACTTACTCATCTATGATAGGAAGCACATTAACAATTGGCTTTGGTGGATCCGTTGGTCTTGAAGCTCCAATTGTATTAACCGGATCGGCCATCGGGTCGAACCTGGCCCGGTTCTTCCGATTGAATTACAAAACAGTAATATTGATGATTGGGTGTGGAAGCGCAGGTGCCATTGCCGGGATTTTTAAAGCTCCCATTGCAGGTGTTGTTTTTGCCATTGAAGTGCTAATGATCGACCTCACCATAACTACCGTTATCCCTTTACTTATTTCGGCGGTTACAGGTGCCACTGTTGCATATTTTCTACTTGGAAATGCGGTTTTGTTTTCATTTAATGTCACCACACCTTTTCTTCTCCCCGACATCCCCTTTTACATATTTCTAGGTATAATCTGTGGGTTGATATCCCTTTATTTTACACGTGCTGCAATGTACATCGAAAAGAATTATCAACTCATTAAAAGCACCTGGCTCAGAATTATTTTGGGAGGCACAATCCTGGGATTGTTAATTTTTATATTTCCATCACTTTTCGGAGAGGGATATGAAGCTTTGGAAGACATTTTAAAAGGCAATGGTGAGAGCATTATCAATCAGAGTATTTTCAGCAATTTAATCGAAAATCAGTGGCTGTTTTTATTTTTATTGCTTTTAATAATTTTCTTTAAAGTAATTGCCACTTCAACAACTACCGGAATTGGTGGTGTAGGTGGTATATTTGCCCCATCGCTTTTCATGGGTGGAGTTACAGGATTTTTTACGGCTCGCCTTGTAAATTCTATTTCATCAGTATCAGTTTCTGAAAGTAATTTCGCGCTGGTTGGAATGGCAGGAATTATGGCCGGAGTGATGCATTCGCCGTTAACAGCAATTTTCCTGATTGCAGAAATTACAGGTGGGTACGAACTTCTAACTCCTCTCATAATTACTGCAACCATCGCTTTTCTTACAATTATGTATTTTGAGCCCCACTCCATTTACACTAAAAGACTTGCTTTGAGAGGCGAACTTATGACGCATAATAAGGACAAAGCTGTATTATCGATGATGAAAGCCAACAGGCTGATCGAAACCAATTTTAAAAGTATCCATCCTGACGCTACACTGGGGGAACTGGTAAGTGTGATTTCTAAATCATCCAGAAATATTATTCCCGTTGTGAATGAAGGGCAATATTTCGCCGGACTAATTTTTTTAGATCACATAAGGGATATCATTTTCCAGCCTGATAAGTACAATAATACTTATGTAAGCGATTTAATGTTTACACCCGAAATTACCCTGAATCCTGATGAGTCGATGGAGCAAATTGCACTAAAATTTCAGATGAGTGGTAAATTTAATCTTGTAGTGCTTAACGAGGGTAAATATCTTGGGTTCATTTCAAGAGCAAAGGTTTTTTCATCATACCGAAACCTGTTGAAACAATTCTCTGAAGACTGATTAAAACGAATGACCGATATTATCTTATCGGAATTTATTGTGACCAAAAGCAAAAAATTCCGATCTTTTTTAGTAAAGACCGGAACTTCAATATGTTCTGACAATCCAAATGATTATTAATATCTCACAACTTTCAGGCTTGAGATGGCAGCATCAATACTAATGGAAATGCGTTGTACTTCATCATCAAAATTATCTGTGCGATAAACTCCATTTTCTATTTTATCAAAACCATCGAGAATTTTGCTCGACAGTACAGTGTTAGTAAGCACTTCGCAACCGGCACTTTCCGGTACCCTGATAGTTATTGAGGCTGCACCAGAATTAATTTGAACATCAGTATTTTCATATTTACCGCCCAATTGTATTTCGATTGCTGACGCTCCTCCATCTATATCAACACGATCGATTTTAAAAGGCCTGAGATCGAAATCAATCATAGCTGCACCAGCATCAACCTTTATACTCCAAACCGGATCAGGATGCAAACTGATCTCTGCTTTATTTTTTAGATTATTACCCTTTTCAATGCGAGAATCCATATCAATTTTCAATACTACTGCACTACCGGCATTATCAGCTCTCATATAATACTTCCCAAAATTCCCCTCCCGATCAAACTTCAGCAAATAGTCGGTGGTTTCGCTCAGATTGAATTTTCCGGCAATGGCTTCAAGTTCAAAAACAGCATTTTCGATATCATCATCATAAGTTTCAAAAATGGTTTGATCTCTCCATTCATAGTCTTCCTCGTAATAGCTTTCTTCATCATTATTGTGATAACTATATTCATCGTGATCCCAAAACCAATTGTGTGGCTGAAAATGATTGTGATCGTAGCTGCCGGTATTGGAAATAAAGATGAGGGATAAAACGATAACCAGAAATGCAAGAACTATACGTACCACTATTTTGATGGGCAAAAGTGAAATACCCAAAACAACCAACAATACAGGCCACAAGTTAAAAACAGAATACCAGCCAAAACAAATTACTCCCATATTCCTCAAAACAAATAAAATACCAAGCGAAACAAGGATTACACCCCAAAAAACATTTTTTGATCTCATAATAAATTTAATTTATGTTCAATTAATAAACAAGAATTACCCACCACGCTACATAAGTTAATAACGATTTTTCGACCGGGACGCACTTGCGATAATAATGATTCCTACAATAATTAGAATTACCGGCCACATATCTCCAAAGTTAATACGTGGAATAAACCTGCTGATGAGAAACATACCCCCCAAAGTAATCAGGAGAATTCCGGCAATAAGGCTTCCGTTATTTTTAGGTTTTTTGTAACCATGATAAGGCTTATTACCTCTTGATTCTTGATTTGATGAAGTTTCTTCGTTTTCCATATATTCTGTGTTTTTAAAGGTTTTATTCCTTTTAAAATATTCGTCAGGCTCAACAGGCATAATAATCCACAATATAATATAGGCTACTATACCACCGGCAGCAAATAATGCCAGTACCACAAAAAGTAACCTTATCAATAAGATATCTATTTCAAAATACTTGGCGAGGCCGCCTGACACGCCACCAATTACCGTATCAAAACGGCTTCTGTAAAGTCTTTTTTGTTGTTCCACAGTTCTAATATTTTTATATTTTCCAAAAATAGATAATATTCATTCAAATGAAAATGAAGAATCCCCATAAAACCTTACAATCAATTTCAGGAAGATGCAAATACTATTTTCCAACTTTAGGTGAAAATTTAATACTACTTTTGTTTTGAACATCGAAACATACACATCTTATAGCAATGCTTTTTAAAACTATAAAATTTTTATTTAAGTCACTTGTAGGGATAATTCTTATCCTTATCGTCATTTTTTTTGTTATTTATGCCATTGCTCCTGTTTACAAATTTAAAGAGCATAAAGCCTTTTCCGGAAACAAAATCCACAACCCTTATCAAATGATGGACAGCACTAACTGGATAAAAGGAAATTTTCAGGTTCAGTCGCGGGTGTGGATGGGCATAACCAATGGCCGGCAAAATTCTAACGAAGCTATTCAAACTGTTTACAAGCAATTGGGATACGACATTATTGTAACTTCCGACTACATGAAAATTAATACATTCGGGAGTGATTCACCCAGATTTATCCCTACATACGAGCATGGATATGGAGTAAGAAAAACCCATCAGGTGTGTATTGGCTCCAAAAAAGTAAACTGGATCGACTACCCAATTTATCAAAACATTAATCACAAACAACATATTTTGAATATTTTGCATCGCAACAATGATATTGTAACTATTGCACACCCCGACCTTAGGGATGGATATTTGCCTGATGACCTGAAACTGTTAACAAATTATGATTTGATTGAAGTTTTAAACGAAACTCGTTTTTCAATCGCACATTGGGATGTTGCACTATCGAGTGGGCACAAAGCTTTTATACTTGCCAATGATGATGCCCACAATATTTTTGACCCAACTGAAGTGGGTCGAATATGTACATTTATTAATACACCTTCATTAAATTCAACAGACGTAATAAAAGCTTTGAAAACAGGAAATGCATTTGGAGCTGATATTAAAATGAGAGAGGGAGCTGATTTTGTTGAAAAAGCCGAAGATCATAAAAATATTTCTATGCTTGATAAGGTATCAGTTGAGAATGATACTTTATTTGTGAAAGTTAACGAACGAGCAAAACTAATTTCATTTATTGGTCAAAATGGCATCGTTAAATACAACATTACCGATACGAGTACTGCCGTGTATGCAATTCAACCTTCCGACACGTATATACGTACCGAAATCACTTTCTATAACGGCAATAAATTCTACCTTAATCCAATATTCCGTTACAGTGGAACATCACCCACCGACCAACCGCTTCCTGAGATAGATTACATCAAAACCTGGGTACAACGTGGCATTGCCCTTATCATTACAATTATTATAATTCTGATTTTTTCGCGAATTAGTAAAAGCAAGAGTAAAAAGGGAAAGATTAACCAGAATAAACTTTATTATTATAGTCGATAACTATGAAACCCAGGTTTATATTTCCTGAAGATAAGCTTCCCAATAATCGAATTTTATATGGCATTTTAATAGCTATAATCCTGTGTTCGATTATCATTAGGGGTTTCTTTGCATGGATTTTGGAATTAGGAAACGATGAGGCGTATTACGTTACATACGCACAATTTCCGGATTTAAGCCATTTTGATCATCCTCCCATGGTTGGTTTTATGATTCAGGCTTTTACATGGAATCTGCGCTTCGACAGTGAACTTTTTGTTCGGCTTGGATCCGTAATTTTTGGAGGCATCAACACCTATATTATTTTTCTAATTGCAAAAAAGGTGAAAGGCCTTTTAGCCGGATTGTTTGCTGCCATGTTATACAACACTTCAGTATATTGTTTTGTAATTGCTGGTATTTTTATTATGCCTGATACTCCCCAATTGTTTTTTTGGCTGCTGAGCCTTTACCTCCTCATGCTTACTTTACCAGCAAAACCTATTACAAAAAATCAGGCAACTATACTTTTTTTCACATCTATCCCACTTGGACTTGGAATGCTTTCCAAATATACAACAGCTTTTTTGTGGTTGGGGGCTGGTTTGTATGTTTTGTTTTACAACAGACAATGGCTTCGCAAAAGCGAGTTTTATTTTTCTATACTTTCTACCCTTCTTATTTTTAGTCCGGTATTATTATGGAATATTGAAAATAAATTTATAAGCTTTGTATTTCAGAGTGAAAGAGTAAGTTTTTTTGGAAGTGGATTTCGGCTTGATTATTTTTTTACTGAACTATTTGGTCAGGTCATCTACAATAATCCTGTTAATTTTATTATCATCCTCTTTGCATTGGTAGCCTTGTATCGCAAAAAACTATCGATCAATAAAGAGTATGTTCGGCTATTGCTGTTTACTGCACTACCACTCATTTTATTATTCCTGTTTTTTGCACTATTCCGCCGAACCCTGCCACACTGGACATCACCGGCATATATTAGTTTGATAGTGATCGCCAGTGTTTATCTTACTGATAAAGCTACAAAATCCATCAGAGTCATTTTATTCCCAAAGCCCATTATTTTTTCAGGTTTGCTGTTAATGCTTATTTTGGTAATTGGCTTATTGCAAATAAAAATGGAAATCATTAATCTACCCTCTTCTGAGTATCCAAAAAAACTTGGGAATAATGATGTTACCCTCGACATGTATGGTTGGAAACAATTTGGGTACAAGTTTTCGCAAATTGCAGATGCTGATTTTTATTCAAAAAACATGAATGCTGATGCGCCTATTATTTCCAACAAATGGTTTCCGGCTGCTCATCTCAACTATTATGTTGTCCAACCCTACCGTTATCGGTTGCTGGCAATTGGCAACCTTGGCGACATCCATAAATTTGCCTGGATAAACAGGGAACAACCCGAAATCAGGATGGGTTCAGATGCCTATTTTATCACCTCAAGCCGCAATTATAAAAGCCCTGATTACCTGCTTTCCTATTTTTCAGAAGTAGAAAAGCCCGAAGTAATCCGGATTTTTAAAGAAAAAAAACACGTTGAAAATTTCTTTGTTTACCGGCTTCGCAATTGCATAAACCAACCTCATGATGTACTGGAAGAATTTGGCATCTTAAAAAATGATCAGGAAATTGAGTTGTGGGATGAATAAAAATTGCATTTGATATATTTGAAAAACCTTCCGAAAAGTTTACACACCTGTTTTAAATGCTAACCTTATCTTTTTCTACTAAAAAAATCCGTTAATATTACCGAACATTCATTTTCTAAAACACCCTTCACAAGTTTTGTTTTAGGATGAAGAATACCAGAGTTAATTTTACTAAACCCTCGTTTCTCATCATAAGCACCAAAAACAATCTTCGAAATTTGCGTCCAGTAAGCAGCTCCGGCACACATTACACAAGGCTCCAGTGTAACATACAAAGTACAGCCCTCAAGAAATTTATTGCCAAGAAAATTTGATGCTGCCGTAAAAGCCTGCATTTCGGCATGGGCAGTAACATCAGTTAGTTGTTCCGTTAGGTTATGCGCACGAGCTACTATTCGGTCGTTACACACTATAATGGCACCAACAGGAACCTCGCCTTTATCAAATGCTTCTGCGGCTTCTTTCAGTGCTTCGGTCATAAAAAATTTATCAGTATAAAGTTCGAGCATATTTAAATAAATTAATTATTACAAAAAAGATTTGAATTGCAAAGATGAGAAGATTTGGCCTAACCAGTACAAGCCTGAAAAAAGATTGGTTGTATAAATTAGGCTCTTAATTTGCACAACTAACCAATATGTTGTTTAAATATCTTGATGTCAGTTTCCCGCTTTGTGATTTCAATAGTAAATCGTAAATCATAAATTGAATTAGTTACTGATTTTGAAGTTATTTTTTTTGGGCGGCTACGGGCTTTCCGTTTGTAGTTGTTTCATGCCGGCTGGTTTTTTGTAGGTGGTGCGGGGGCTTCCTTCGTCAGCCGCCACCCACCAACAAAAATCACAGCCGACTCCCAGATAGCTATCGGGATCAACAAGCTACCACTCCAATCCCTGCCGCAGAGCATTACACGGCAACGAAATTTAATGAGTTTGGTTTTCAATCCTTTCAATCCCAATCTTTATCAAGTCATTTAATATCTTGTCAAAAACAACCACAACCTTTCGGGGAATGTTAAAAATAAAAAGCCTAATTCAATTCATGATTTATGATTTATGATTTATGATTCATGATTTATGATTGAAACCGCAAAGCAGAAAATTAACAATAAAATATTTAAACAACATATTGGTTAGTTTTCAAAATTAAGAGCCTAATCAAAATAATGATTGAACAATCACAACTCATTATTATTACATTTGCGGCCTTAAAAATTAAAAATCATTCTTACAATGAAGATTTCTTATAACTGGTTAAAAGAGCATGTACAGATAGATTTGAAACCCGAAAAAGTATCAGAAATTTTAACGGATACCGGACTTGAGGTAGAAAGTCTCGAAAAAATTGAAACCATAAAAGGTGGGCTGAAAGGGATTGTGATTGGTGAAGTAAAAACCTGTGAAAAGCACCCTGATGCAAATAAACTGAGTGTAACAACAGTAGATGTTGGCGGCGGAAAAATTCTTCCGGTAGTGTGTGGTGCACCCAATGTTGCTACCGGTCAAAAAGTAGTTGTGGCCACAGTTGGTACGGTTTTATATTCTGGTGTCAAACCATTTGAAATAAAAAAAGCAAAAATTCGCGGTGAGGTTTCCGAAGGAATGATATGTGCCGAAGATGAACTTGGGTTGGGTGAATCGCATGACGGAATTATGGTACTGGATAAAGATGCAGAAATCGGAATGGCTGCCCACGACCATTTCAATATTGAAGAAGATCATGTGTTTGAGATCGGCCTAACTCCAAACCGCAACGATGCCATGTCGCATTTAGGTGTGGCCAGAGATTTGATTGCAGCATTAAATTTCCATAATCCCAATCAATATCCACTCAAACTCCATACAGCTTGCACCAAAGGCTTCAAGATAGAAAATCATAATTTCCCCATCAATGTTATTGTGGAGGACACCGAGGCTTGTCCGCGCTACTCAGGAGTTACAGTTTCCAATGTTGAGGTTAAAGAATCGCCCGACTGGCTCAAGAATCGTTTGTTGGCTATTGGTTTAAGACCCATCAACAATTTGGTAGATATCAGCAATTACATTTTGCACGAAACAGGGCACCCCACACATTTTTTCGATGCTGATAAAATAAAAGGTGGCAAGGTGGTTATTAAAAAAATGGCGAAGGGTACTAAATTCGTTACCCTTGATGAGGTAGAACGTGAGCTTTCGGGCAACGACCTGATGATTTGCAACTCAGAAGAAGGCATGTGCATGGCCGGTGTTTTTGGGGGTTTGCACTCAGGAGTTACCGAAACAACAAAAAATATTTTTATCGAAAGTGCTTACTTCAACCCAAGAACCATTCGAAAAACCGCGAAATATCATGGGCTAAATACCGATTCATCATTCCGTTTTGAGCGGGGAACCGATCCCAATGCAACACTTTATGTAATGCATCGAGCTGCTTTGATGGTAAAAGAATTGGCCGGTGGTGAAATTTCATCCGAAGTTCAGGATGTGTACCCAAATCCTATAAAACCATGGAAGGTAGAGATAAGTTTTGCTAATATCGATCGGCTAATTGGCCAAAAAATTGAACCCGATCAGGTAAAAGACATTCTGATATATGTTGGTATCGAAATACTGAACGAAACTAATGAAGGTCTCACCGTTGAAATCCCAACTTTTAAATCAGATGTTACACGCGAAGCAGATGTTATCGAAGAAATCCTTCGCATCTATGGTTATAACAATATTGGGTTTCCAGATCAGCTCAGAGCTTCGTTGTCATTTATCGAAAAACCCGACAGGGAACAAGTTCAGGAATTAGCATCGCATTACCTGAGCAATAATGGTTTTGCCGAAATCATGAATAATTCACTTACAAAGGCGGCTTATTCCGAAAAATTCAACTTTATAGACCAACAAAAGAATGTAACCATTTTTAATCCTTTAAGCATCGACCTCGGTGTAATGCGTCAAACAATCCTCTTTTCAGGTTTGGAAAGCATTATTTATAATCTAAACAGAAAAAATTCTGATCTGAAACTATATGAGTTTGGAAAAACTTATGCGCAAATTACTAACCCAAAAGGTGAAGATGTTACAGATAAATATCTGGAAGAAAAACATCTATCGATTTTTGTTACAGGAAATGTAAATAAGGAAAGCTGGTATCATGATCAAAAACAGGGCAATATATATTTCATCAAATCATACGTATATAGCATTTTAAAGAAACTAAAGATTGATGATCGCATGTTTAAATCCTCAAATATTTCTAACGATATATTTGAATACGGTTTGCAAATGGATTGGAATGGAAAAAAGATAATCGAACTTGGCAAACTTAATCACAATCTAACAGGTGCGTTCGAAATAAGACAACCCGTTTTTTGGGCCGACTTCAATTGGAATATGATACTCGATATATTAAAAAATCATAAGATTTCATATAAGCCTGTTCCTAAATTTCCGGAAGTCCGTCGCGATCTTGCCTTGATGGTTGATAACACCGTTGAGTTTGGTGAACTGAAAAAAATCGCCTTCAACGCCGAAAAGAAATTACTAAAAGAGGTGAACCTGTTTGATGTATATGAAGGTAATAAAATAGATGCCGGAAAAAAATCCTATGCATTAAGTTTTATATTGCAGGATGAAAACAAAACCCTGACGGATAAAATCATCGACAAAACCATGAACCGAATTGCCGGAATATATAAACATAAAACAGGTGCAACTTTAAGATAAAAATCAGAAACATTTAATTAAATTAACTTTCAACTACGAAAAACAATTATTCAGTTAACCCGGTAGTGTAAAATATTAGATTCTTTCCAAAGAAGAATAAAACACTACTTAAATTTTTGGGCAAAAAAAAACCCCGATAAAAATCGGGGTTATAAAATATTGGCAACGACCTACTTTCCCACCTAATGGCAGTATCATCGGCGCTGGTGGGCTTAACTTCTCTGTTCGGAAAGGGAAGAGGT
>JAOZRY010000063.1 GCA_029939965.1 Bacteroidales bacterium
TGGTCATGATCGTGATCGTGGCTATTACTGGTCGTAGTTTCTATATCATGATCATGGTTATGAGTGTGGGACTCTTTTTTTTGATTGCCGCAACCTGCAATAAAAATGGAATATATTACTATTAAAAATAATTTATACTTCATGGTATTGATATTTTAAATCTTAATAAAATAAATAAACAGTGAATGCAATATCCTGAAAGGCGACATATATTCATATCGCTGGCATTCATGGGGAATTTGAGTTGGCAAATAAAAAAATAGTTTTTGCAGGTATCGATGACAGCCATGAATTATGTAAGTGATTCTTGCCTTGCCTGCAAAATATAATCTCTAATAATTGATTTGTATTTATGCGCCAACCCTATTGTTTGGTATAAACGGGGGGAGCGCGCAATCCTGAATTATATGCAATTATTGATGACTGTAAAGAAGATAGCAACGGGGTGAACTGTTCGATAAAGTCGGATGGGATATTTTTGATATATTCTGAATCCATCAGGGAGGCATTTAAACCATCAGAATATTGATCGATGAGATTAAAACAAACATCTTCACAGTTTATCTCATTAGATGGAAGTATTACCACCTGATTTAGAATACAATCCTGGAAATCGTGGGGAACGTTGTGGCTCTTATGATCTTTATGTTCTTGATTTTCTCCATCATGATCACACTCACAATTTGAATACTCAAAACAAATTTCATTTTGATGATGATGATGCGGAATTACAGCATGTGCTAACAAAACAATTGTAGCTAATAAAACAAATAATGTGGCTGTAATCCTTTTCGTCATAAGCTTTTAATACTTGTGCAAAGATAGGCATATTTATGATTTATGATTTACGATTTATGATTTACGATTTATGATTTATTATTGAAACCGCAAAACGGGAAATTGGGCTACCCGCATAAAATTGGACTTTACTAATTATCAATTCATTATAAATTAGCGTCCTGCACGTACGCATAGCCGCCAGGCTATGAAAATAGTGTCTTGGGAATTCATAGAATAGTTTGGACATTAAATGGAGAGGGAGCAAACACATCTCTCATCTTCAACCCAGTATGGGTTTCGCTATAGTTGAAATTCACAAGAAGTATTGCAAAAACTCAACCCATACTGGGTTATTCAGAATATTTTATCAATTGCCGCGTAAATTCCCTCCCTTGGCCTGACGGCTATGCATACGTACGGGATGGCTATTTTTCTTCAATTTGTCCAGCTTAACGTTGGTAGCCAGTATTTTCAAATGTTTGACACATCAAAAATAGTAGTTAAATCTTGTAAGAAAAGCACACTTTGCAATTCCACTATCTTTGTGTCGCAATTTAAAATCAGATGGGCAAACTGTGAAATTATTTAATCTAAATATCTGTTGCGAGGAGAGAAACACCTTCCGTTTGCATGTAGCCTACTCTATTATCGAGGGCTTTATACTTGGTATCCTGGCACTTAATGAGTTTGTTTTTATAAAAAGTTTGTTGGGTACAAATTACCAATTGGGAGTGCTTTTTCAATTTAGTATGTTGGTTTTTGTATTGCTGATTTTTGTTAATGAGTTTCTTAAAAGAGTTGAGAAACGACGGGTATTTTTGCGTAGAGTTGGTATATTTACCCGATTACCTCTCATGCTTTTGTTCTTTTTCCCGCGAAGCCCCGAAGCCTTTCAGGGCGATTCTGTCTATCATCTAATTTTTTTGGGAATTTTTTTGATTTATTACCTTGCCGCATTAATTATTAATCCAACCATAAACTTATTACTAAAAACCAACTACAGCCACAATAATTTTGGCAAATTGTACAGCTATGCTCAATCGGCAAATAAAGTTGTATTACTTGTGGTAACATTTCTGTATGGCTTGCTCCTCGATTACGATAATTATGCCTTCACATACATATTTCCAGTAGCATCAGTGTTAGGAATTATTTCTATTTATCTCCTTTCGAAAATAAATTACACACCTCCTAAAACTATTGAGATAAAAAACTCATTTTCGGAATCAGTAATTCTTTCGATAAAGAACATGTACCGTATTCTCAAAAACAATAAACCTTACCTGCATTTTGAAATTGGATTTATGTTGTACGGTTTTGCATTTATGACTACCTATGCCGTAATCACTATTTTTTTTAATGATGAGCTAAAACTAAATTATTCGAGTGTAGCTTTTTATAAGAACTCTTACAACATTTTGGCAATTTTGCTTCTCCCGGTATTTGGCAAAATATTAGGAAAGCTCGACCCACGAAAGTTTGCCATAATTACTTACGGATCGCTGGCAGCTTACCTGTTTTTTATTCTAATTACCGAATACTTCCCGGTTTATATTGAGATTGCAGGAATAAAACTTTACTACACCCTTATTCTATACATCATTTTTCATGGATTTTTTGCCGCTACAATGGTTTTATTGTGGAACATTGGTTCGGCCTACTTTGGCAAAGATAATGAAGCTGATATTTACCAATCAATTCACCTTTTCTTAACTGGCCTGAGAGCCATCATTGCACCTCTGTTTGGTATTTTTATTTACGAACAATTTGGTTTCACTTTCACTTTTAGTGTTGGGATAATTTCACTAATTGGTGGAGTTATATTAATGTATTGGTCGCATAAAAATGATCAGAAACATATCAAAAGATAAACGAAACATCTTTTGCAGCTACTGTAATTTTTCTACTTTTACAGCCATTAATAAATGAAACAGATATGACCTTGATAAACTACCGGACTATACCGATTTTGCTAATTGCATTTTTATCTTTTATTTTCACCTTCTCACCAGAGATTCAGGCGAATAGGCTTACTCAGAATAAGGGCTTATATTCCAAAGTAGAATTAAGTTATGAATATCCTGACCAGATAGTTGCCGGAGAAACTTTTAATTTTACAATAAACATTATTAAGGAATCGGATTACCAAATGTCAGGGGTTATTACATGCAAATGGATTGAAGGATTTATTCCGCAACCTGCAAACATAGATGGTTTTAAGTATTCGATAAATCATAATTCGATTACAATTAGTTGGGATAATTTAACAACAAGCAACCTTATCCCACTTACTTTCAGGGTAAAAACCAGCAACAATTTTCAAGGGGTTTACCCTGTTGGTATTAACTTTTATGATGAGCGAAAGTTCAGTTTTACCAATAATATTGGCGTGTATATTTCAAATAATCAAACAACTGTAAATCATCCTGTAAAAAAACCCGGCAAAGAAAACTCAGTTCATGTTTTATTGGAATTTCCTGATGAAATACTTTTTACTGAAGAATATGAATTATTCATTACTATTTATAAAGGAAAAGATACAGGAAGTGCAAAAATCCATGTACGATTACCACCCTTTAGTAAAATCGAATCAGAGAAATATAATGAGAATATTTACACTACAGGAGTCGGGAAATTACATATTGATTTAACAAATATGCCTACGAGTCCTTCTTTTTCTATTAAATGTACCATTACAAATAATACCACAAAAAAGGCCGTTTACCCCATCCGGGCAGGTGTTATTTTCGCCAGCAATCCCGAAGTATATTTTGACGACTACATTTTTGTTACCGATCAAAAAACTACCAAATCGAATCTTTTAAACAACCACAAGCCGGATGATCTTCCTTTGGGAATCAACAACAATATTGACACAGCATCGATGTTTACGGGCTTAAACAATTTGCTGGAAGCATGGACTGAATCCACCACAATGGAAACTGTAAAGAAAAAAGATAACATTGAAGAAACTGTAAAGAATCAACCTGAACAAACAACAACACCAAAGACCCACAAAACCTACCTGCCCGTTGATAAAGACATTAACTCTACTCCACCAATCCCAAAGGTTAATCATAATACTTATTACACAGTACAAATTGCTGCCTCTAAAACCCCCATGCCTGATTTGAAGGAGTTGCTGCGTTCGATGCAGGTACAGGACACACTGTATGGAGAGTTTGATGGGGAGTTTTATCGATATACGGTGGGCAAATTCCAGAACCAAAATAAAGCTTTGGAATTAAAGCAGTTTATAAATAAAATTGGATTTCCGGATGCCTTTGGTGTAAAGATCGAGAAGGGTGAAAGAAAACATTTTTTTTAATTATCTGATTTGATGTAATTCTTTCCCACAATATTTGCAATATTCAGCATCTTCGTCATGATTTCCATGATCGCAACCTTTACATTTCCTCAAACATTTAATCTTCGAATCATCTGCTTTTATCAATTCGGCTGAGATAATTCCGGTTGGTACCGCAATAATCGAATAACCCAATATCATAATTATAGAAGCAAAAAATTGCCCGAGAACAGTTTGTGGTGTAATATCGCCAAACCCTACTGTTGTAAGGGTTACAATAGCCCAATAAATACTTCTCGGAATACTGTTAAAACCATACGTCGATCCTTCGATTAAGTACATAAACGAACCCATAATAACCACTGTAGTAATTACAACTTCCAGAAATACAATAATTTTGTATTTACTTTGCCTGAGCGAAATTTGCAAAACCTGAGAGGCACGGAGATACCTGCTGAGTTTTAAAATCCTGAATATCCGCAATATTCTAAGAATTCTTATCACTATCAGATAATGACTTCCGATAAGCACAAGGCTCATAAAAGTTGGCAATATCGAAAGCAAATCAATAATACCATAAAAACTCAAGATGTAGGTTAGTGGTTTCCTCGAAACAATGATTCGGGTAATGTATTCAAGGGTAAATAGAATGGTAAAAATCCACTCACAATAGGTAAATATTTGTGTGTATTGTAGATGAAGTTCCTCAATACTGTCGAGCATTACAATAAAAACACTAATCACGATAGATATCAGGAGAACAATATCAAATCTTCGACCCGCCGGCGTATCGGCATAAAAGATCACTTTAAATAAGTGATCTCTCAACGATTCCGGTTCATTAATTTTTTCCATATTTTTATATCAAATCTTCAAAAGTATAATTAATCTTTAATCCCCTCATTAATTCCTAACCCAAAAAGCGCAAAATCATATTTTACCGGGTCGTTCCGGTCAAATTGTTTAAGAGTTTCGGTAAGTAAAAGTGCAGCCTGCCAATCGTTATTTTTTCGTGTAAGCAAACCCAACCTCCGGGCAACCGTGGCTGAGTGAACATCGAGCGGACAAACTAATTGAGCCGTATGAATTTTATTCCATAAACCAAAATCCACACCCCTTTTATCATCCCTTACCATCCATCGCAAAAACATATTGATGCGTTTTGCTGCAGAATTCCTTTCGGGATTTGCAATGTGTTTCTCAACTCTTTTGGGATGGTCAATCTCAAAAAATATAGTTCTGAAAGCTAAAATTGCTTTCCTGATATTTGGTTCGTCTGCTGAAAAATCACTACAAAAAGCATTTTCGAGATTCCCATAGTTTTGATAAATATTTTTAAGCGACCACAAAAAAAACTCACAATCTATCCCATTAAAAGTACGATGTGCAAACTTCCGGATGTTTACCAGATCACTTTCTTTAAAATTCATAATAAATTCAAAAGGAGCATGATCCATCCATGCCATTAACCGTTTTGCATTTTTAATTATGGTAACCCTTTGTCCCCACGAAATTGTTGCTGTTAGAAAACCGGCAATTTCGATATCCTCTCTTTTTGAATACAAATGTGGAATAGAAATGGGATCAGATTCGACAAATTCCTGCGAATTATACAAATCAGCTTTTGCATCCAAAAGAGCCTTCAGTTTTAATCTTTTCGAATCCATGTTTTAAAAACAAAACTTACTCAATGATGTTTATGAAACCAATCATAATAATCAGGATT
Source organism: Bacteroidales bacterium (assembly GCA_029939965.1). GTDB lineage: Bacteria > Bacteroidota > Bacteroidia > Bacteroidales > 4484-276 > SABY01. The sequence continues at coordinate 5,814 of JAOZRY010000063.1, forward strand.
CGTTACCCTGCCTCAATTGCTTTTCCTATTTTTGCAAAAAATAAAGTTAACTACATCGTGGCAAAAAAGTTTAAAAAGATAACAGGAAATATAGTGTACTCAACAAACTCAGATTATGAATACGATTTTGATGACACCAATAAATTAAAAACAATACCTGCTAACCAACAAAACCTAAAAGTGTGGCTCGACCGGAAAAAGCGCAAAGGGAAAGTGGTTACACTCATCGAGGGATTTGTTGGAAACGATGATGACCTGAAGCAACTTGCCAAGTTGTTAAAAACAAAATGTGGCACGGGAGGATCGGCTAAAGATGGTGAAATTATTATTCAGGGAGAGGTAAGAGAAAAGGTATTGGAAATATTGATTAATGAAGGATACAGAGCAAAGAGAGCCGGAGGATAGTGAAGGAAGCATCCGGGCTGCGAACACATCAAATATTATCTTGCAAATTATTTAATATCTTAAAAATGAAATTAGTATGGAAAAGAAAGATGTTTTAAAAGAAGCTGTTTATTCACCATTTGTCCTCGAATTTTTGGCTGTAGCGCAAAAGTTTTGCCTGTTTGTTGAAGAAATTGATAAATATGATAAAAGTCAAATATTTGATTATTTGCACAAAGCACTACCACTTTTGTATGTTCGCGGATCGGTTCTCCCCAAGGTAGTTCCTGATAACTATGATGCTAACGAAAAGTATGTTACCGAAGAACAATGGCAAAACATGTTTAATACAATTCGTGAAGTTCTGAAAAAAGACGATGAATATTGGTTTCTCGAAAACGACAATCCTTTAAATGAAACCATTAAGGGTAGCATTTCCGAAAGCCTAACAGATATTTATCAGGATATAAAGGATTTTGTATTGTTGTACCAAAAACCAATACGCGATGCAAAGAAAATTGCTGTTTGGGAAATCCAGAAACTCTTTAAATCTCACTGGGGGTTTAGAGCCGTAAATTTACTCAAGGTAATGCACTACGATCTTTTTAGCGAAAACAGTAATCGAAACACTTTTGATTTACAGGATGTTTAATGTTTCGATCATAGTCGGTTTCGATAAACCACTTACATTTCCAAACAACTCACACACCTTTGCCCGGCTTTCTAAATAGCAAATTGGTTAAACATACAATTATCAATTCATTAACCTTTTTTCCGTCTTATGTTTCTAAATTTCAATAATCATAAGCTTATGCCTGTTAAAACCTTTAACATATAGAATTTTACATATTTTTGCAATTTTAATTTGTTCTAAATTAGGATAAATCACCGGATTGCTACTCACATGAACTTAAGCGAACTAAAAGAAGGAGACAAGGCATTTATTTCGAAGGTAAAAGGCCGGGGCGCATTCCGGAAGCGAATTACCGAGATGGGATTTGTAAAAGGCAAGGAAGTGGAAGTAGTAAAAAATGCCCCTCTTCGCGATCCTATCGAATACCGGCTGATGAAATATGATGTATCGCTGCGACGTAGTGAGGCACGCCTTGTTTCGGTGGTAAGTAAACAAGAACTTTTAAAAATCTCCACTTCCGATAAGTTCAATGGTATAATTGATGATGAACTATTGAAACACAAGGCTGTTGAAAAGGGCAAAATTATCGACATTGCTTTTGTAGGAAACCCCAATTCGGGCAAAACTACAATCTTCAATTTTGCTTCCAAATCGCGTGAAAAAGTCGGGAACTATGGAGGTGTTACTGTTGAGGCCAAAACAGCAAAATTTAAAATGGATGGTTATATATTCAACATTGTTGACCTCCCCGGAACCTATTCGTTAACCGCCTATACCCCCGAAGAACTTTTTGTGCGTAAACACATCCTTAGCCAATACCCCGATATTGTTATTAATGTAGTGGATGCTTCTAATGTTGAACGCAACCTATACCTTACTACTCAATTAATCGATATGGATATTAAGGTGATAGTTGCCCTGAACATGTACGATGAACTTGAGGCTACAGGTGACAATTTCGATTTTGGGATGCTGGGAAAAATGTTGGGCATCCCTTTTATCCCTACCGTTGGTTCCAGAGGCCGTGGAGTTAAAGAACTTTTTAGAAAAGTAATTGATGTATTTGAAGACAGGGAAACCATCCTGCGGCATATTCATATCAATTATGGAAAAACAATGGAACGGTCGATTAGGAAAATTCAGGATGAAATTTGGAAAAACAGTGCCCTAACCGATAAAATTTCTTCGAGATTTTATGCCATTAAACTATTGGAAAAAGATGAGTCAACACATTTTTCGCTAAACAAACTTGCAAACTACAGCGAAATTAAGAACATCGCTAACAAAGAAATTGAAATCCTCGAAACAGATTTCCAGGATGATAGCGAATCTATGATAGCAGATGCCAAATACGGTTTTATTTCCGGCGCGCTTAAAGAAACGTATCACGAAAACAAACTAAAACGGAAATTAAAAACTGAAACAGAAATCATCGACACGTTTCTTACACATAAAATATTTGGTTTACCCATATTTCTCTTTTTTATGTGGCTGATGTTCTACAGCACTTTTACATTTGGCAAATACCCGATGAAATGGATTGATCAGGGTATATTGACTATTGGGACACTCATCAACACTTATCTGCCAAATGGAATGTTTAAGGATTTGGTTGTAGATGGCATTATTTCGGGTGTTGGCAGCGTACTTGTTTTTCTTCCAAATATCCTTATTCTGTTCTTTTTTATTTCGCTAATGGAAGACACAGGATATATGGCTCGTGTAGCTTTTATAATGGATCGGGTTATGCACAAAATCGGGCTCCATGGCCGTTCATTTATTCCATTGCTAATGGGCTTCGGGTGCAATGTACCGGCAATTATGGCAACTCGTACTATCGAATCGCGCAACGACCGTATTCTAACAATTCTCATCAACCCTTTTATGTCGTGTAGTGCCCGGTTGCCTGTATATATTTTAATTATTGGAGCAACCTTTCCTGATAATCCGGGAAGCATTCTTTTTCTAATTTATGGAACAGGAATTTTTCTGGCTGCTTTAATAGCTATATTTTTCAAAAAGGTGATTTTTAAATCCAAAGAAGCTCCTTTTGTTATGGAGCTCCCTCCCTACCGCCTGCCTACCTTAAAAGCAATTTTGAAAAACATGTGGTTTAAAGGTTCGCAATATTTAAAAAAAATGGGAGGGATAATTTTAATTGCTGTAATTTTGATTTGGGCAGCCGGATATTTCCCATTGCACACCCTACAGATGGATGAATTCGATAATAAGATTTTTGAAACCGAGTACCATTTCAAATCTCAAATTGCCCGAATGGATCAGATTAATGAGCCGGAAAAGATTTTGGAAAAGCAGGAGGAGATGAGAAAGGAAGTTCTTAAAATCAAAATACAAAAATCATCCTATCGATTAGAAAATTCATTTGTAGGGCAGTTGGGGAAAATGGTTCAACCGATTATTAAACCCCTTGGTTTCGATTGGAAAATGGGTGTTAGCCTAATTACCGGAGCAGCAGCCAAAGAAATTGTGGTAAGCACCATGGCGGTTTTGTACCAAACCAACAACGAAATTGTACCCAGTCAAACCTTACAAGAAAAGATTCAAAACCAACGATATACCGAAGGTCCCCGCCAAGGCAAGCGGGTATTTACACCAGTGGCAGCATTGGCATTTTTGGTGTTTGTGTTAATATACTTCCCATGTGTAGCTGTTGTTACTGCAGTAAAAAAAGAAACGGGAGGCTGGAAATGGGCAGCATTTCTTGCCATTTACACTACCGTGCTTGCTTACGTTTTATCATTGCTGGTATTCCAGATAGGAAGTTTAATTTATTGAAAAATTATGATACAAGAAATTATTACATATCTCATTTTAGTTGCAACAATTTTTGTCGCACTATTAAAGATTTTCCGGTTTTTTACAAGGAAACCGATAACTATGTGCAATAATTGTTTTCAAACACAATCGGATTGCAAAGTAGCGCATCTCATGAAACGTATTCAGGTTAAGCAATACCAGATTTCTTTAAAAAAGTTATAAATTACAAACTCAATAGATTTCAAAATAAGAAATTTATTATTTTTGAGCAAAATTGAAATATCATGTACAATTATTTAAACTTGGACTCTGAATATTATCAGGGTTTAATAGAAAGTATCGGGAAAGAAATGATTCTTGATATTATTATCAAAGAAATCCCGGAGAATTTCTCAAAATACACACAGGAAATTGAGCAGGGCATTAAAGACAAAAACTACAATGCTATTAAATTGGCTGTTCATACCATCAAATCTGATTTACGACATTTTATTAATAAGGATCATACAATAATAGAATTCGTTCAGGATTTTGAAAATCGGGCTTATGCTTTAGCTAAAGAAAAAAAAACAAACGGGTATGTAAATCATGAAATTGATTTCACCCCTGATTTGGAAAAACTAAAAGAAATCACCTCTGAACCTCACAAGGAAATAGTTCGTCTTGGCGAAGAATACAAAAATGAATAATACCAGTACTATTGTCCAGGGTTATTCATCCGAATAGTTAGATTATTAAAATGCTGAAAATTGAATTGGACTGGTTTCGCACGGATATTTGTTGAGATGGTTCAATTTACCTATGATGCAACCTCAATAATTTTATTGACATATCAAATCCAATAATTGTTTTTTGTCAGGACTTTGAAAACAGTGTCAGGGAAAAAGATGAGGAGAAAAAAGAAACCGGCAAGGTAGAAGAGGATGTTGTTTTTTTAGCTGATTACCAAAAACTAATAGAGATAGCCGAGGAACCAATTAATGAAATTATGCGGTTTAAAGATGAATACAAAAACAGTATATCCTGATTTTTTCTATTAAAAATGTGGCATCTTTCATTATTCGCAAAAAGCACTTTACAATTTTACTACTTTAGTGTGGGATAATTAATTATTTGTTTACCCTGTGAAATAGATTTACATACGGTACTTTAATTTCACAGGGTGAACCCTGTGAATGAAAAACATCAAAAATGCAAGATTTTAATTTGTTTAACAAAGTTTTTTTAATATCCCAAAAAGATATGTACAAATATATTAATCCTAACAACAAACACCTGAACGAAATAAAAGAATGCGGATCGGAACTGCTATTCGAAATCATTGAAATGTTGCCGGAAGAAATGAAAAAATATTTGCAATTGATATCCGAAGGGATTCAAACAAAAAATTACGAATATATTTCCAGAGGTGTACATTCAGTAAAGCGAAGTGTTAGTTATTTTATTGATTCCGGAAATCCAATTTTTGAATTTTGTAAT
>JAOZRY010000565.1 GCA_029939965.1 Bacteroidales bacterium
CGTAAGCGACAATTTAACCCCATCTTTTCAGCCTAAAAAAAATATGTCATCATCTTCGTCATGTTTAATCAACACATGAGGAGGATGAGATGGTGCGTAAGAATTTTCAAGATCGATCAGCTAAAAAGCAAACATTATGGAAAGCCCATATCCAGGCTTGGGAAAAAAGTGGATTGTCGCAGAATGAATATTGCCGCAGGAGCGAGCTCAGCAGTAGTCAGTTTAGCTATTGGAAGAAAAAACATAGGCAACATCAGGCGGCCAACAAAGCTGTAAGCTTTGTTCCTGTTCCAGCCCATGTCCCAGAATTAACACCTATCTTGACAAGTGACGACTCAGGGGTGACCATCTTTCTTGGGAGCGACATCCGAATTGGCTTGAACAACAATTTCAGCTCCGCAACCTTGAGCAAAGTTGTAACTGAGCTGAGGAGACAACCATGATGCCTCCAAGCCAGACGGACGTCTATATTGCTATTGGCCACACTGACATGCGTAAATCCATTAATGGTCTTTGTCAGTTGGTGAATGATAATTTTGATTCAGATATTTTCTCAGGAAATCTATTTGCCTTTTGCAATAGGCGCCGGGATATTATCAAAATTTTATTCTGGGATCATAACGGATTTTGTATCTGGCATAAAAGGCTGGAAAATGATCAATTCCGTTGGCCAAAATCTGAACGAGAGGTTATTGATATTAACTCTCAGCAAATGTCATGGTTACTTGCTGGTCTTGATATCGAAACCGCCCATAAACAGCTGACATATAGCGAAATTTAATTAGTTGTTTTATGTCGAAAAACAGTGAAAAGACGACCAGTTATGATATAATGGCCAACATGAAAAGCAACAACCTGGAGCTGCCAACCAACACGGCAAAACTTACCGAAATAGTTCTTTCGAAGGTAAATGAAATTGAGCGATTAGAAGAAGAAATTCGTCTTTTGCGCCATGCTTTGTTTGGTCCTAAAACAGAGAAATTGCCGGTTGGGGAATCACCACAACTACCTCTTTTTGATATGCCTGAGCCGCCTGAGGTTGAGGAAGATGAAGAGGTTAAAAAAATTGTTGTTCCCGAGCATACTCGTAAAAAAAAGGGACGAAAGCCATTACCTGATAATTTGCCAAGGGTTGATGTTGTTCATGATATACCTGATGAAGAAAAAACCTGCGCATGTGGTTGTCAATTAAGTCGAATCGGCGAAGATGTTTCTGAAAAGCTTGATATCGTACCAGCCAAAATCAGGGTTATTCGCCATGTTCGTCCCAAATATGCATGTAAGGGCTGTGAGGGGATTGAAGATGCTGGTAATACCGTTAAAATTGCTCCACCGCCAGCCCAGATTATACCTAAGGGCATAGCCACAGCCGGTCTGCTTGCTCATATTCTTACAGCTAAATTTTGTGACGCTCTACCGTTTTTTCGCCAGGAAAAACAATTTATCCGGCTTGGGATTGATATTCCAAGGCAAAATATGTGTAATTGGGCTATGAAGGCGGCTGAATCCTGTCAAACTATCCTAAAAATGCTGTTAGGTGAGATTCGAGGTGGCCCCTTAATTAATATTGACGAAACACCGATTCAAGTTCTTAATGAACCCGGACGTTCGGCTAAACAAAAATCATTTATGTGGGTTTATCGTGGTGGTTTGCCTGAAAAACCAATCGTTATATTTGAGTATCATTCTTCTCGTTCTAGCGACATTCCCAAGCTATTCCTTGATGACTATCAAGGTGTGGTTCAGACGGATGGCTATAAAGGGTATGATTTTCTGGATAATTGGCTGGATATTCTCCATGTGGCTTGTTGGGCTCACGCCAGGCGAAAATTCATGAATATCAAGAAGGCAAGTAACAGCAAAAAAACTGGTAGTGCCGATAAAGCTCTTGCTATGATTCGTAACCTTTATGCTCTGGAGAAAAAAGCCAGACAAGATAATATTGGTCCGGAAGAGATATACGAAATGCGACAAAAATACGCCAAGCCAATCATTGATAAATTTAAAGTTTGGCTGGATAAGAGAAAGAAAAATGTAGTCCCAAAAAGTCTGCTTGGTAAAGCTGTCAACTACTGTTTAAACCAATGGGTACGATTAGAAAATTATATAAATGATGGTCACGCTGGTATCGATAATAACGCGGCAGAAAATGCTATACGCCCTTTCGTGATCGGACGAAAAAATTGGTTATTCGCAGGAACCCCTGAAGGAGCAAGCGCAAGTGCATTGCTGTTTAGTTTGATTGAAACAGCCAAGGCTAACAACCTTGAGCCCTACAGTTATTTGCGTTACCTTTTTGAAAAATTACCAGTTACAACTGTAAATAATTTAAGTAGCCTGCTTCCAACGAAATTAACGCCTCAGGATTTGGTGTTAGCCGATATGGATAGTGGGGTTTAATTGTCGCTTACATTATAAAGGTACACAAGCTTCAAGTATATTAGTATGGCAAGAGTGAAGAAAATTATAAAAGACAATGGTTTTTTTGGTATTGGTATTCTTAATAATGTGAATGAATTAAACATTGGCACCCTATGGAGGTCAGCATATATTTTGGGAGCCAGCTTCATTTTCACTATCGATAAAAAATACAAAAACCAAAGTAGTGACATTACTGCAGCATGGACCAAAATACCTTTGTACCATTATAAAACATTTAATGACTTCAAAGATCATTTACCATTTTCTACAAAAATTGTTGGGGTAGAAATGGGAGAGAAGTCAGTATCACTAGGTTTGTTCAAACATCCTGATATGGCGGTTTATCTTATGGGTAATGAACAATGCGGTTTGCATCCAATTATTACAGAACAATGTCATGCATTAATAAAAATACCCGGAGATTATTCGTTAAATGTAGCGGTAGCTGGAAGTATTGTAATGTATGATCGAATAAACAAAGAAAATACAACTACTTAA
>JAOZRY010000566.1 GCA_029939965.1 Bacteroidales bacterium
TGGTTCAGAGCACCTGCCTTACAAGCAGGGGGTCACTGGTTCGAATCCAGTATCTCCCACATTGAAAATCAAATAAAAAAGCCGTTCAATAAAATTGAGCGGCTTTTTTTTATGTTCGCACAAATTATGGGTCAAGCATAAAATGGGGGAGGTGATTGTTAGAAAGTTATTTTTGAGCAAGCCCTTAGCGTTAGCATGTAATGGTGCAAAAGTATTATGCTCATTAAAAACAAAAAACCCTGAAACATTTCTGAATCAGGGTTTTTCAATTTTCTTTTTGTTACCCGACCAAGACTCGAACTTGAACCGAGAGAACCAAAATCTCTTGTGCTGCCATTACACCATCGGGCAATTAACTATCCCCTTAAAGGGAGCGCAAAGATAATACTTTTTGTAATTATCAAAAGAAAAAAAATAAAAAAATCAACATCCTTCAAAAAAGCAAAGAGCCGAAACAAAATCCGGCTCTTTAGAACAATTACTATAATAAATGGTATGGTTAATAGGCTGCGTTAACACATCCCGGCAATCATTTCGCCGAATTTGGTGCGTTGCTTTAGTGTGAATTTCAATTCGTTGCCGGTAGATGTTACAAGGTTCAATCCGCTACGTGAAAACAAACCCGGATTAAAGTACAGTACATCCCGTATGGCTTTGGGCTCAATCTCAATATCGTATTTTCCTGCGTTTCCATTTAATCCAATAAAATAAACCCGCTGGTTAGTAATGATTAATTTGCCGGCAATTTTTTCTGAAGATTCAAGAAGAAGACTACTATCTGTAGCCTTTACTACCATTTCGTTTGCTTTTAGGTTGATTTTCATCTTATTGTAAATCTATTAAATTAGTAAAAATCATGAATTATGCCAAAGTTGTTTAATTCCAATCACTCAATGATTTGTGAAAAACATATATTTCGAAAGTGTCCGTTTTTACAATCTGTTGTCCGTTTTTAAACACTCTGTTTATTGCTTTATTAGACGGTAAACAATATGTATTGTTACAAAAAATGTGATCTAAATTGGAATACCGGTGATTTTGTAAAAGGTTACAAAAAAAGGTTCTTCTACCATTTTAGTGGTAAAATGTGATTCTGTTATTAATGCTAAAATGCGACAATGCTTAAATGCTAAAATGCTAAAATGATATAATGCGACAATGATTAAATATTGTTTACATTATTGCATTAAATCATTTTTGTATGTTCAACTAAATTTGCAGTAAAACCCAAAAAAAATGGTTGGCCTAAAATCATTATGAGGAGAGAGTGTTTGCCATTTAACAAATTAAAATTCAAATTTCAGTTGCTCGTTCATATTAAAGGTTTTGCGATGCAGCGGGGTGATGCCATTTATAGCAATTGCCCGGCGATGTGCAACCGTTGGGTAACCTTTGTTTTGCTTCCAGTTATATTGTGGGTACTCCTGATGAACCTTTTTCATGAAGTCATCTCTGTAAGTTTTTGCAAGAATTGAGGCAGCTGCAATAGGCAGATATTTTCCGTCACCTTTTATAATGCATTGATGAGGGATTTTTTTGTAGGGTTTAAACCTGTTGCCATCGATGAGTAAAAGTTCAGGTATTTTTTTTAATTTATCAATAGCGAGGTGCATGGCCAAAAATGAAGCATTAAGAATATTAATCTCATCAATCAGAATGTTATCAACACTTGCCACTGCCCATGCTACCGATTCAGTTTCGATAATTTTACGTAAGATATTGCGGTTATTTTCGGTGAGTTTCTTTGAATCGTTCAATGTTTCGTTTTCAAAATCAGAGGGTAAGATTACTGCTGCCGCAAAAACCGGCCCTGCCAAACAACCCCGACCGGCTTCATCACATCCGGCTTCGATGTGTTTGTTGGAAAATGACAACTCCAGCATTTCACGAAAAATTTAAAATTTTAACAATGATAACGGTAATAATAATCATCGAAAATACAAGCTCAACAACAAATAGTTTCTTTGATTTTGAAATTAAGGATGAAATAATAATTGATAACGGGATTATTAGCAGAAAGCCATACCAAATAAGTTCTCGTGCAGTGAAGAATATACTAAGGATTGAAAATATCAAGTAGTAAAACACTACATTTTTCTTTTTTCTATTATCCACAGTGGAGTCTGCAAAAATCCGAAATGCTTTACCAAGTTTGGTAATAATTAATAAAGAGAACAATATCCATATTGCAATATTCCACTCAGAAATACCTGTAATATCTGGAATCCGAAAGGTAAAGCTGTTGATGAAAACTTGGTACTTCATCAATAATTGGTCGAACCAAAAGAAGTAAGAAATCAGAAAAATATATGGTGTAATCAGGCCAATGATTGGGATGAGCCATTCGCGCCATTTGAAGAGTTGAAAAATGATGAGGCTCATCAAAACAAAACCAATGAAATAAATGGCTGGGAGGAATAACAAAGATGCTAAACCAACCAGGAAGCCGGTATCAAAAACTGCGCTGAGCGGTTCATTTTTTCCGTAAAGATTGAGCGTTGTAAAAAGCAATAGTATTAATAAAAAATTCACCAAAAGCATTAAGTTTGGTTGAACCATTTGTGGTGAACTGCTCATCATTAAAACGTACACTGCGGCAGTAGTTAACTGATTTCGTTCGACCAGGCGGTGTGCTTCAACAACAAGATTCAATAAAATAGCCTGGAAGTATAAAACAAATATTGAGATGATTATCGAAACAAGCGGATATGCAGAAATAATGGGTGTGATGAAATCGAAATTTTCAAATCCCCCTCCGGTAATTAGCTTTTCAGGAAATAATAGTGCATCGCTCCACAAGAGTATTGTGAACAAAAACAGTAAAATATACTGAATAAGATATTGTGACCTGAAGACGCGGATAACCATGAAAGAATTTTTATTTTACCAGTTAGTTCTGATGAAAAAATTGATTAAG
>JAOZRY010000567.1 GCA_029939965.1 Bacteroidales bacterium
CTTAACGCAGTCGTGAAACAGAAAAACCTAATTTACAAAAACGATTACTCGGTCAAGAGTTCTTTTTCTATTCCAAACGAGCATCCTGAAACCTTCAAAAAGACTTCCTTATATCTTCTTTTTCGTTTAGACTCTTTCTGGATTGGAAAAATTGCTGGTGTGAGAGATTTTTGCAATTATTGGTTTTCTTAATCGGTATGAATAAGATGTGTTCCTCAAAAAAAATATTGAATCTATCAATATTAGAAATGTTTCTTTCACTTGAAAAGTTACCAGTGATTTCAGTTGAAAAGTTACCAGTTGAAATCAAAAAAAGTGGAGGAAAAAATGTGTTTAAGAAGCGTCGGAAATTCAGCGATTATGACGGATGAGTATGAAATGTTGGGAATAGAAGGAGACCGTAGGTCGACTGGAGTTCCCAACATTTCATCAAATTATTTTTTAACGGATAAAAATATTCTATCCAACTTTTCTCATCCTTCTTCTTATCTTTCCTGTAAAAATATTTTTATAGGAGTGTTACAGGAGGATGATCAACATGCATAAAAAACAGGAAATCATTATCCGGAACTTTCATGATGGAGAAAGTAAAAGCCGGATAGCGAGAGAAGTCGGAGTTTGCCGTAAAACCGTGAGGAACTATATCAGTGCCTATTCGGAGGAGAAAAAGAAGTTACAAAGTAATGAAAAATTCAATGAAAAAGAGTTGATCGAAGAGATTGTCAAAGCACCGAAGTATAACTGTTCAAACCGGAAAAAGAAGAAAATTACAGATGAAATAGTTAGATCGGTGAAAGACTGCTTGGCAGAAAATCGCAAGAAAAAAAGTCGCGGGCAACACAAGCAGCAGATGAAAAAGATCGATATTTTGGAACATCTCAGGGAACAAGGTTTTGATATTGGATACACGAGTATTTGCGGTCTTGTAAACAGTTTGGAAAATATTCATTCCGAAACCTATATCAAGCAAAAATATTCACCGGGAGAAATTTGCGAATTTGACTGGGCTGAAGTCAAGATATTTATCGCTGGGAAATTACGAACTTTCCAGCAGGCGGTTTTCACATCCGCTTACGGAAATTACCGATATTCTTATTTATTTCCCAAGCAAAATACCCAATGTTTTCAGGAAGCTCACGCCTTATTTTTTGAGCATCTCGGTGGTGTATTTAGGACAATCGTTTATGATAATATGAAAGTTGCCGTCAGGAAATTCGTCGGAAAATATGAAAAAGAAGCCACCCGAGGTCTTCTCCAATTATCGATGTATTACAATTTTGATTTTCGATTTTGCAATATCAGAGCCGGAAACGAGAAAGGTCATGTGGAACGAAGTGTGGAATATGTTCGGCGAAAAGCATTCTCCCGAAAAGATAATTTTTCATCATTGGAAGAAGCAAACGAGCATCTGTTATCTGTTTGTGAAGTCTTGAATCGGAAACCTCAAAAGGGCAATAAAGAGCAATCGGCGATCGAACTTTTTGAAATCGAAAAGGAATATTTATTGCCCGTTTTCCAAAAATTCGAATGTGCGAGATTAGCGGATTTGCGAGTCGATAAATATGGCACCATTATCGTCGATAGCTGCCATTATTCTGTTCCCGAAAATTATACCGGAAAAATTATCACAGCGAAAATATATTCCTCCGAAATAATCTGTTTTTTTGAAGATGAGAAAATTTGTATTCATAAAAAATCTCATCGTTTCGGAGAATGGATCATCAAGATCGAACATTATTTACAAACTTTGAAACGAAAGCCGGGAGCGGTTCGCAGCAGTGTTGCTTTTTCTCAAATGAAAGAAGGATTTCAAAACATTTATCGGAAATATTTTTCCTCCAAGTCAAGAGATTTTATCGAACTTCTCATTTATATGAAGGAAAATAATTTGAGTTTGCAGGAGGTTCAAACAATAATTTTCAAATTGGAAAAACTTTGTCCAAGCTCTATCTCAACGGTTAAGATCAAAACAATAATCGAACGAAATGAAGAGGAATATACTTTTCCCAAAACTTCGGGAATCGAGAAAATATCGATGCGTCAATTATCCGATCTTAATCAACTTATGCCGCACAAAAATAACCTGACTGCGAGCGGAGGAATTTTATGAATCTGCATGAAGAAATCGTCGAATATACAAAGTCGATCCGTCTTCCCGAGATAAGGAAAACCTACCGAAACAAAGCGGAAGAAGCCGTAAAAGGAAATTATTCTTATGAAGAATATTTACATCATTTGTTGGAAAATGAGCACTATCGCAGGTTGGAGAACAGGAAACTTTCCCGTATCCGTTCGGCCAATTTTCCTTATAAAAAATATCTTCAGGATTTGAATCTCGACTTTTTGCCCGAAGATGGTAGAATAAAACTCAAAATGCTTAAGAATCTCGATTTTATCAGAAGCGGACAGAATGTGATCCTGGCAGGAAATCCGGGCACAGGGAAAACTCATCTCGCAATAGCTCTCGGCATCAAAGCTTGTATGGAAAATTTCAAAGTCCTTTTCACTACTATTCCTACTTTGATCACGCAATTAAAAGAATCAAGATCTAGCGGAACGCTTCGCAAGATGGAACTTCGTTTCGAAAAATATGACCTTGTCGTGTGTGATGAATTGGGTTATATCTCGTTTGATAAAGAAGGTTCGGAACTGCTTTTTACGAACCTATCATTGAGGACAGGAAAGAGATCTACGATTATCACGACAAATTTGTCATTCGATAGATGGCAGGAAATTTTCAAAGACCCCGTTCTTACTGCTGCGATGGTGGACAGATTAACACACAAAGCATACATTATTAATATGAACGGTAAATCATATAGACTAAAAGAAACAAAAGATTGGTTGAAAAGAATTGACTAAAAAGTGGAACTTTTTCAACTGAAATAGTGGGGACTTTTAAAGTGAAGAATACA
>JAOZRY010000568.1 GCA_029939965.1 Bacteroidales bacterium
CTCTTCAACCCAGTATGGGTTGCTGCTATTGTAGTTAGATATTTGCAATGTAAATAAACTCAAAACCCAGTATGGGTTTCGCTATAGTTTAAATATATTAAAAAACATTGCAAAAACATATAATTCAACCCATACTGGGTTGTAGAGCAGTTATCAAATTAACCAGTGCTACAATAGCATAACCCATACTGGGTTTATCAGAATATTTTATCGATAGCCGGGTAAGTTTCCTCCCTCTGTCTAACAGCTATGCATACGTGCGGGATAGCTCTTTTTCTTTAATTTGTCCAGCTTAATGTTGGTAGCCAATATTGGCGATGCCCAAAAAAATAACCCCAGATTTCCCGACTTATCATTAGTAATACATTTACAAACAATTTGAACGTAATCACGAATTATTTACTTTTGTCCCTAAACCATTCTTCAAAAAAAAAGAGGTTTGGAACAACTTCATACCGTAAACATAACTTAAGATGAATAAAAAGAAGAAGAATCTATATTTAATTTGGATAAGTTTTATCGTTGCTTTAGGAGGATTCCTGTTTGGATACGACACAGGGGTAATTGGCGGCACTCAACTCTATTTTACCGAATACTTTAGTTTATCGGCATCACAACAAGGACTTGCGGTAAGCAGTGCTTTGTATGGTGCTTTGGCAGGTGCAATTATAGCCGGTTACCTTAGTAATCAATTCAGCAGAAAATATACACTTCTTCTATCTGCATTTCTGTTTTCCATTTCAGCATGGGGTTCGGGTATCGCCGATTCATTAACGGTTTTGGTGCTTTACAGGATAATAGGTGGCTTAGGTGTTGGCATTGCTTCGATGACAGCACCAATGTACATTGCCGAGATTGCCCCCGCCAAACAGCGGGGATTTTTGGTTTCGCTTTATCAGCTTGCAGTGGTTTTTGGATTTTTTATAGTGTTTCTTGTAACATACTTTATTGGAGGCGGAGACACTTCCGAAGGTTCTTCCGAAACATTAAAACAGATTCATCATTACAATGTAACCAAAGGATGGCGCAATATGTTTTGGTCGGAGTTGATTCCGTCCGCGAGTTTTTTTGCTTTATTATTAACAGTTCCTTTTAGCCCCCGCTGGTTGATGATAAAAAACAGAAAGGAAGATGCAGGCAAAGTTTTAACCAGGCTTATCGGAAGTGAACAAGAAGTACAAAAAGAAATTATTGAAATTAGGAAATCGCTATCCGAAAACAAAAAACAAGGTTATGCCCTTCTCTTTGCAAAAGGTATGGGATTCGTTTTGTTTTTGGGCATAATGCTGTCGGTATTTCAACAGATAACAGGTATAAATGCAATACTTTATTATGGTGCCGAAATATTTAGTAATGCGCTGGGTTACGGCCCTGAGGATGCATTAAAACAGCAGCTTTGGCTTGGGACGGTAAATCTGATTTTTACTTTCGTGGCTATTTTTACAGTTGACAAATGGGGGCGAAAACCGTTGCTTATCATGGGTACAATTGGGATGTTCGTTGGCCTTAGTGTTTTGGGATTATCAATTTATTTACAACAAATGGGAGTAATTTCCTTAATTGCCATTCTGGTGTTTATCGGGTCATTTGCCTTATCGCTTGGGCCTGTTGTCTGGGTATTGCTTTCAGAGATATTCCCGAATAATATCAGGAGTATTGCAATGTCGATTGCTGTTGCCGCACAATGGCTTTTTAATGGAATTGTGGCTTACAGTTTTCCTGTTATTAACAAGAGTAACATAAATACAGAAGACTTTAATGGCTCGCTTTCCTATTTTCTATTTGCTGCTATGTGTATTGCAACAATATTATTTGTTTGGAAATTTGTTCCCGAAACAAAGGGAAAATCCTTGGAACAAATTGAAATGTTTTGGAAAAAGAAAGCCTGATGTTTTTATTCTAACCTCATTAACTGGCATCTTTCATTTCTTGGGTTACCCCGTTAAATAGATTTCTAATATGTACTTTATATTTAACAGGGTGAACATTTTATGTGTGTAAGAAAACCTTATTATACAATCATGTAAAAGTGTTCACCCCGATAAATAATAGCACAAAACGATAATACATTTAACGGGGTAAACCTTTTTGTTCTTTTTGAAAGATGCCCATTAACTCATAGTTTTTTATCTGGAAAAGTGAATACTAATAAAGGCATGGTGATGAGCAAAATTATTATTCATTAATCAGGCGTTAAATCAACTACTATACTTGGAGAAATGTATTGATATTATGGCGATTTCTCCAGATATAAAATTCTATACTTGGAGAAATGCATAATAAATGTGGCGATTTCTCCAGATATGAAATTCTATACTTGGAGAAATGTATAAGTAAATCGACGATTTCTCCAGATATAGATACGTTTATTTGGAGAAATGTTGTATGTTTGTGATGATTTTTCCAAATATGAATACGAAATGAATAATAGAATTATCGGTAGGGAAAGAGAGATACTGATATTTGACAAATTGTTGGATTCAGGAAAACCGGAGTTTTTAGCCCTTTATGGAAGGAGACGAGTTGGCAAGACATTCCTCATCCGCGAATACCTTAAACCAAATATAATATTTGCATATACAGGGGCTTTTGAAGTAGAGAATAAAATACAACTCAACAATTTTTTCAGGGAATATCTCAGATTGACAAATGGAACGAAAGAGACAAGCCCTCCCAAAAACTGGCAAAGTGCTTTTACCTATTTAGCAGATTACCTTTACACATTGCAACATCGCCAAAAAAAACAGGTAGTATTTATAGATGAATTGCCATGGTTAGATATGCCAAAATCAGGTTTCGTGCCTGCACTTGAGTACTTTTGGAATCAACATGTATCCACTATGGATAATATATTGTTGGTTGTTTGTGGTTCTGCGGCTTCATGGATTCAAAAAAAAC
>JAOZRY010000569.1 GCA_029939965.1 Bacteroidales bacterium
GCAATATTCAAGTTAGATCTTGACCCCATCTGGTACGAAAAAACTGACTGACCGATTACCGTGGGTGGCAAGCTATAGCCAATCCGAATGAAAAGTTGGATTTTTAAGCTTTTCCAGGTTGACTTTTGTTTTTAAATTCTTGATATTCATACCTATGAAAAGTTTTTTATCATCACAAGAAGAAGAGAATTTACGAAATCAGCACAGGAAAGAGAAGAACCGCAAAAGAGCAGACAGGGTAAAAGCAGTTCTACTATCTAATAAGGGCTGGACTTATAAATCTATTGCAGAAGCTTTGTTTCTGGATGAAGAAACAGTGAGCACGCATGTATCAGATTATAAATCAAAAAACAAGCTTACCAATCACTCAGGAGGTTCACTGAGCAAATTAGCTTTGTCAAAGATCAATGAAGCTGGCCTGATCAATTATTTACATGATAACACATATATGACCGTAGGGTCTATTATTGACTATGTGAAAGAGACTTATGATGTCAAATATACTAAATCAGGGATGACCGATTGGCTTCACAGGAATGGTTTTTCGTATAAAAAACCACAAGGAGAGCCTTCAAAAGCCAGTAAATCAGCTCAGGAAGAATTTAAGAAAGCGTATCAACAGCTTAAAGAAGAACTTGGGAATAATGACGTTATCCTGTTTGGAGATGCTGTCCATCCTACGATGGCAACCAAAATTACTGGTGGCTGGATTAAAAAAGGTCACAGAAAGACTATACAAACTACTGCTTCAAGAACCAGGATGAATATCTTTGGTGTAATAGACTTGCATAGCATGAACATTATTACTAAAAAATATGATACTATCAATTCAGACGCAATGTGTTCTTTTCTTACAGATATGAAATCTGAGCTAAATGATAAAAGCAATATTCATTTAATACTTGATCAGGGACCATATAACAAAAGCGTGCAAACATTAAAAAAGGCAAAAGAACTTGGAATAAACATACACTTATTGCCAACTTACAGCCCCAATCTTAATCCTATTGAAAGATTATGGAAAGTTGCCAACAAGCACGTAAGAAACAACGTATTTTTCAAATCTGCAAAAGATTTTAAGGAGAGAATGTCTGAGTTTTTTGATCAGACTTGGGGGGAAATAAAATTAGAAACAAAAACAACAATTAATGATAATTTTCAAGTGCTAAAATCGGCAATTTGATTTGAGATGGCTATAAATTATAATTGGTCTTGGAATTAGCTTTGCCACCAGCTTATCCATAAGGGCGAAGAACGACATATTGGTCAAAATTGCATTTTTCACTGCCCTGATCGTTGATGAAGAAATACGTGCAATTCTCTGCATAAAAAGAAGTGGATTGACAAAACTTCCTCCAATCTGAGCGTCCTCCTGTCGTTTTTTTAAGTTTTTTTGATATTTTACTTCGGCCGGATGAATTAATTCCCTGTCATGTTTTTTGCTCTTTTCTTCAAATAGTCTCACAAGATTATATGCCATTGCAGTTAATCTCATTTGGGAGTCCAGTGAAATATTGTCGGCTGACCATGCTTTTTTTTCTTTGAGATCACTTTTACTATTATTAAATGCTTTCTCAATGGTCCATCGTTTGTAATAAAGTATTGCTATTGTACCAGGCCTAATAGATACGGAAAGCGTGGATATAAATTTAAATTCATTATCGGTTTCAGGATCTTTATATGTAACAATGGTAAAACTGCTATTACCTTTGCGAAACAATTCATAAGCAACTACACCTGTATTGATAGGATCATTTCTGTCAAAATCCAAAACTTTAACAAAGTCAATAACCGCATTTTCTTTAAGGATTGAAATCATATAAATGTCTTTTTTAGCCTGCTCATTCCACCAAGTATAGTCAATCGCAGCACGATCGTAGATGTAAAGTTTTTTCCGATCTGTTTCTTTTTTCTCTAATTCTTTATCTATCCAAAATCTAAAACAGGGAATTTCATGAGATTTTTTAGTGCCGTTTGTAACTCTACAAATAGGGTTTAGAAATCCATTACGTAAATTCATTGCATAGATAAAGCCGGCGGCAAACACTCTGCCATTGTCGTTTTTAGGAGTGTGACAAGCATGTGTTACAAAATGCCCGTCTGCTGCTTCAACATCATAATCGTCGAGCTCTGAAAACTGACTAAGATAATCAATTCCAAGTTCATTTGCCTGAGCGCAGAAAAGCTTATAACTTTCTGGGGCAACTGATTTTAACATGTCTCTGCGTCTTCCTGAATGCAGTGCGTTGAAATAGGTTGAGTGAGAACATACTGCGTTATGCAACTCATTAGCATTTTGAATAAAATGACGGCCACTATCTACAGACGTAATGCATCTAAGCAGTCCCATGTACACAAAGTCTGTATCGGAAAACTCTGGGCACTTTCGCTCCCACGTCGTATATCTGACCGAAGTTAATGCATTGTTCATACTATCTGCACAATGTTGAAAAATATAATCACACATTCCTAGATCTTTATTCATTTTCTCGTCCCTGTAAGCTGTTTATTATTAAGCACTTATGACTAAGAAAATTTTTCACCTAAATCCCTAATAGTCAAGTAGTTAGAGAAATAAATGTGTGTTTTTTGTATATCGCTAAACAAATGCCGACTAACCAATACTACTGGCATGAGACCGAATGATTGACACAGTGCCTCTTTGTTGTCTTACTTTATTCCTGGATTCTCCGCATTGTAGATATTTGGAATCACATTGCCACGCCAGCAATTAGGGCAATGAAAAATGCAATTTTGACCAATATGTCGTTCTTCGCCCTTATGGATAAGCTGGTGGCAAAGCTAATCCCAAGACCAATTATAATTTAGAAACGCCGATGCTAAATTTATAGCTTCCGAAGTTTTAATAACTACAAGTAGGAGGCTATATGCCAA
>JAOZRY010000064.1 GCA_029939965.1 Bacteroidales bacterium
TTCCATCATTGTAGCATTGAATCATTATATCATTGTAGCATTGAATCCTTCCATCATTGTAGCATTGAATCCTTCCATCATTGTAGCATTGAATCCTTGTAGCATTGAATCATTCTCTCATTGTACCTCTTCAACAAGTAAAACATATAATTGTTTGGGTCCGTGAACGCCCATAACAAACGTTTTTTCGATATCGGCTGTGCGGCTGGGACCCGAAATAACTGTAATAGCAGAAGGCAGGGAGGAGTTGTATTTTTCTTTCAAAAGGCTAAAGGCATTTTTAAGGTCTTTTACCAGTTGGTTTGTAGTAGCCACTACAATATGGATTTCGGGAAATACGTTCAACCTGCGGCCCGACAATTGGCGCGATGAAACCACTACACTTCCAAAACGGGCTACCAGACACTCACAAAAGGTAATACCAATGCTTGGATTAAGTATCTCTTCCGGGTGGTCGATAAAGTTAATTTTGTGCTCATCCAGCAATGGCCGTAGTATTTGATCAAAACAGAAAACATTCATATTCTTGTTTTCATGTATGATATATTTGAGCTTTTCGGCCATGTCGTTGTAATCTTCGCAATAGGCAAATTTGCCACCAACTTTTGTAAACTCCTGTGCAAAGGTTACGTCTTCAGATTCTTTTAGTTCGTTAAAAACAGGAGATTCAAAGTCCACATTAGGAAATGGATTGTCAGTTTTTTCGATCAATGCATTACGAATGCTTTTATAAATTTTTTCTCTTGTGGTGGTTTCTTCCATCTCCTATTGACGGTTTTTTTTAAAATGCTATTTAGTGTCTGTCTATAAAGTCGGCGTTTTCCGGTGCACACTATTTAGCCTTTTGAATTATTGTTAGCAGCTTTTTTTACCTTTTCTTTATTTCCTTTCGCTACTTCTTCCCCATTATTTTTAGCCTTTTCTTCTTCAGACTTTTTCAGATCATCTTTAATTTTTTTCAGCTTTGCCTTCATCTTTATTTTATCCTCTGCACTCTCTTTTTCGATTTCCAGATCGCGGGTAAAAGTCCTTTTACCAAAAATACCTTCCAAATCTTCTCTGAAAATAACCTCTTTTTCGAGCAATGTTTTGGCAAGGATATCCACTTTTTTCTTATTTTCTTTAAGTAATTTTAATGCTTTAAGATACGCTATCTCCACCATTTTATGAACTTCCTCATCAATTGTCTGGGCAGTTTTTTCGCTGTATGGTTTGGTAAACGAATATTCATTCTGTCCACTGGAATCGTAATAGCTAAGGTTTCCAATTTTTTTATTAAGGCCAAAATAGGTAACCATAGCATAAGCTTGCTTAGTTACTTTTTCGAGGTCGTTGAGCGCACCGGTCGAAATTTTTCCAAGATTTATCTCTTCTGATGCTCTGCCACCAAGTGCTGCTGTCATCTCATCAATCATTTGATCGAATGTAGTGATTTGCCTTTCCTCAGGAAGATACCATGCAGCACCAAGTGCTTTTCCGCGAGGAACAATGGTAACCTTCACCAATGGTGAAGCATGTTCGAGCAACCAACTTATAGTAGCATGTCCGGCTTCGTGGTAGGCAATGGTCTCTTTTTCTCTTGGTGAAATGATTTTATTACGTTTTTCAAGTCCGCCTATAATTCTGTCAATCGCATCCATGAAATCCTGACGGTCAACAATCTTCTTTCCTTGTCGGGCTCCAATCAGGGCTGCTTCATTACAAACATTTGCAATATCGGCACCTGAAAATCCCGGAGTTTGTTTAGCCAGAAAATCTACATCTACAGTATCATCAAATTTAATTGGCTTGATGTGTACAAGAAAAATAGCTTTACGCTCTTCAAGGTCAGGGAGTTCAACATGGATTTGCCTGTCGAAACGACCGGCACGCAGTAATGCCCGATCAAGAATATCGGCACGGTTGGTGGCTGCCAAAATAATTACACCTGCATTGGTGCCGAACCCATCCATTTCGGTAAGTAATTGGTTGAGTGTGTTTTCGCGCTCATCATTAGCACCTGTCATAGCGTTTCTGCCACGCGCACGGCCAATGGCATCTATCTCGTCGATAAAGATGATGCATGGTGCTTTGTCTTTTGCTTGTCTGAATAAATCACGAACACGCGATGCTCCAACACCTACGAACATTTCAACAAAGTCGGAACCTGATATGGAAAAGAAAGGAACATCGGCTTCACCTGCCACAGACTTGGCAAGTAAAGTTTTACCCGTACCCGGAGGGCCTACGAGTAAGGCCCCTTTTGGGATTTTTGCACCAAGCTCAGTATATTTTGTGGGGGTTTTTAAGAAATCTACAATTTCCATCACCTCTACTTTTGCTTCCTCTAAACCGGCAACATCCTTAAAAGTTATTTTTATATGAGAATCCTTATCAAAAAGTGTTGCTTTCGATTTTCCGATACTAAAAATTTGGCCTCCACCGGCACCCCCCCGGCTCATCATTCTCATAATAAAAATCCATATTACAACAAGAAAACCAAGAGGTAGCAGCCAGCTGAGTAGTTCGCCAGACCAATCGCGTCTCGTTTCATTTTGTATGTAAATGGGGTTCTTTACATTATTTTGCACATTCTCAACCCTTTTTTCAAACGACTCTACCGAACCGATGGTATAGGAATAATGGGGTGAGTTTCCCATCATCGTTTTACTTTTTTCGGTCTCAAGGTCTTGATACTTCGAACTCGAAAGTTTATCGGGTTTGATAAAAATTTCTGCCTTTTCTTTATTTACAAGAATTATTTTCTCTACATCTTCAGAGCTTAACATTATTTTTAGTTCACCCCAATCAATCTCCTTGGTCAGGGTTTCGGTATTGAAAAAATATAAAGAAATAAAAATGAATGCTATTATAGTGTAAATCCAGTAAAAATTGAATTTATTCTTCCCATCAGAGCTTTTCATCGGATTGACTAAATTCTTAAAATAATCAGCTTTCTGATCGCTCGATGGTTTCTTAACTTTATTAATATCTTTTTCTTTTGCCATTCTTATAAGTAATAAAATCAGTTTTATTCTTTAATAACTGTAATTTTTGCATCGGCCCAAAGCCCTTCGAGGTTGTAAAATTTGCGGCTTTGTTCGTTAAAAATATGAACAACAACGTCAACATAATCCAGTAGTATCCATTCTGCATTTTCGATACCTTCTTTGTGCCAGGGGTTTTCGTTTGTGCTTTTCTTTACAAATTCTTGCACAGCGTCGGCAATTGCTGAAACCTGACGCCCCGAGTCGCCATGACACACAACAAAATGATTGCTGACTGCATTTTCAATATTTGACAAATCCATATCTACGATATGCTTGCCTTTCTTTTCCTGCATACCTTTAATTGTAAATTCTAAAATGCTTTTGGTATTGCTTATTGATTTGTTTTCAGTCATTTATTGAAATTAAATTTGAGGTGCAAAAGTAGGTAAATTTAGCTTGAAATTATTATTACAATACTCTTATCTACGATATTTAATATTTGGGTGGACGTTCCCTCAAAATAATGCCTTCTTAATTCCATTATATTTTTTTTACTTTCGCAATCAAACAAATAAACCTAACAAAATATTAATAATTCAGATGCAAAAACCTCTGCAAGCTAAAATAATAAAGTACTTTAAAGAAATTGATTCGACAAATAGATATGCCGAAGATTTGGTTAATAACAATAGAATTGATGATGGTTCGGTAGTTTTGACAGATTTTCAAACTCAAGGCAGGGGAGTGGAACAAAATATATGGGAAAGTGAGAATAAAAAAAACCTGCTTCTAAGTATTATTTTGTATCCGGTTTTTTTGGCACCCGAAAAGCAATTTGCTCTAAACAAGGTGATATCTTTGGCTGTTTGTGAAACGGTAAAGGAATTTGTGAATCAGAACCACGTAACTATTAAATGGCCAAACGACATTTATGTAGGGCGTAAGAAGATTGCCGGAATATTATCGAAAAACATGATTTCCGGCAATTATATTCAATCCTCAATAATTGGGGTAGGGTTAAATGTAAACCAAATGGTTTTTGGAGCTGACATTCCAAATCCTGTATCTTTAAAGATGATAACCGGAAAATCTTTTACCAGAACGAAAGTTTTAAAGAAATTGCTTGAAAGGTTTAATCATTTTTACAATTTATTAGTCGAAAGAAAAACCAAAATTATCGATAAAAAATATTTAGCCAAATTGATGAATTACAATTCTGAGGCTTTATACCGTTCAGGAGATTCGGTTTTTGCGGCGAAGATAACAGGTGTTTCAAAGTTCGGCCAGCTTCAAATGGATTCAGGAGGAAAAAATTTGCAGTTTGAAATGAAAGAGATTGAATTTTTGTAGAATAACTTTTTAAATCATGATAATAAAGGAAATAACAAGAATCATTGAAGATTTTGCACCTCTTCAACTTCAGGAATCCTACGATAATGCGGGGTTAATAATTGGAAACCCAAACCATGAAGTAGCTGGAGTCCTGGTTACGCTTGATGTAACAGATGAGGTAATTGATGAAGCTATGAAGTTGAGTTATAATTTGATTGTAGCACATCATCCTCTAATTTTTAAAGGATTAAAAAAAATTGGGTCTGATAATATGATCGGGAGATTGGTAAGTAAATGTATAAAAAATGATATTGCTGTTTATGCAGCACATACCAATTTGGATAATGTGAGTAACGGTGTAAATCGCATTGTGTGTGATAGATTGGGATTGCAAAATGTAAGGATTCTTGCTGCAAAAAAACTGCTTTTGAGAAAATTGGTGGTCTTTTGCCCGACCAACTATGCCGATAAGGTTAGGGAGGCTTTATTTACAGCGGGTGCAGGCCACATTGGAAATTATGACAGTTGTAGTTTTAATATGTCTGGCAAGGGGTCGTTTCGGGCACTGGAGGGTTCTAACCCATTTGTGGGAAAACCCAACGAGCTTCATTATGAAAATGAGATACGCATCGAATCCATATTTCCTGCTTACGATCAAAATAAAGTATTAAGTTCCATGTTAGGTGCGCATCCTTACGAGGAGGTGGCTTATGATATTTACCCACTTGAGAATATAAATGCAGGGGTTGGTGCGGGGATGATAGGTGAGCTTGAAGCAATGGAGGATGCCATGCATTTTTTAAAACGGCTGAAAAAAACTTTTGGAACAGGTTGCATTAAACACACTACGATAATCAGGAAAGCAATTAAGCGGGTAGCTGTTTGTGGAGGGAGCGGTAGTTTTCTAATTCAAAATGCTATTGGAGCCGGAGCTGATATTTATATTTCCGGCGATATTAAATACCACGAGTTTTTTGATGCTGATGGGAAAATTATTATTGCCGATATCGGACATTATGAAAGTGAACAGTTTACCAAAGAATTATTAATGAACCTAATAAATAAAAAATTTCCTAATTTTGCCGTCCAAATTTCAGGAGTGAATACAAATCCGGTAAAATATTTATAGACGATTATAAAATAATAATACACAAGATGGCAAAAGGAAGTCAAATGAAACCAGATGGCCAGGAAAATGGCAAACAGGTAGAACTTGTTGAAGTTTCTGTTGAGGAAAAATTGATTGCTCTGTACGGGCTTCAACAAATAGATTCGCAAACAGATAAAATTAAAATTATCAGGGGAGAATTACCACTTGAAGTTCAAGATCTTGAAGATGAAATTGAGGGGCTTCAAACCAGGGTTGACAAGTTTCAGGAAGAAGTTAGAAATTACGAGGAACAGATTAGCGAGAAAAAACAGTCGATCGAAAATAGTACTGTTCTAATCAAGAGATATGGTGAGCAACAGATGAATGTTCGAAACAATCGGGAGTATGATTCCCTGAGCAAGGAGATCGAATTTCAGAATCTGGAAATGCAGTTGGCCGAGAAAAGGATTAGTGAATTTACGGCTATTCTTGATGGTAAGACCGAACTAATAAAAGAATCGAAATCAAAGCTCAAAGAACGCGAGTCGGATCTTCGTATTAAAAATTCGGAGCTTAAAGATATTGTTCTTGAAACTGAAAAAGAGGAGAAGGATCTTGTGGATAAATCCAACGATCTGAACAAGAAAATTGAGAGTCGTTTGGTGATTGCATATAATCGTATTCGTAAAAATGCAAGGAATGGTTTGGCTGTTGTGCAAATCGAAAGAGATGCCTGTGGTGGT
The DNA here is from genome assembly GCA_029939965.1 of Bacteroidales bacterium. Classification (GTDB taxonomy): domain Bacteria; phylum Bacteroidota; class Bacteroidia; order Bacteroidales; family 4484-276; genus SABY01. The sequence goes on from JAOZRY010000064.1 coordinate 6,135, forward strand.
TGTTTCAATAAAATTCCTCCTCAGCATCAGCTCGATATCAGGATGCATAAAAAAATTATTGTTTGCGAATATTGTGGAAGAATTTTGGTGGACGATGATATTGACAAAAAAGTAAAAGGCGAATAATCACCAATAGTTATTTATTAATTAAGTAACAAAAAAAGGAGCTTCCGATACCGGAAGCTCCTTTTTTGTTAAAGGCTTACTCAAAAAAACCAGAAGTTATTTTTGAGTAAGCACAATGGTCAAATCTTATTATTTGATGATCAGCTTATCAGTGCTGATGCCTTTTTCAGTAAGGATTTCAAGATAGTAAACACCTTTTTGGAAATTGCTGGTATTTACTTTCAGGTTTGATTTATTAATCATTTGATTAAATACAAGTTGTCCCATGTTGTTCATAATCTTAACTTCTTTAATCGTTCCGGTTACAACAATATTAACCTCTTCCCTTGCAGGGTTTGGATAAACCGTCAGGCTTTCTGTATCATTCTCAAACATGCCCGTAGTATAGTCAGGAGTTTCACCACCAAAGTCGGTTGCATACATGTAGAAGTTTATGGTTTTTGTAGCACCATCAATTACTGCAACATTATAAAGTGCAATTGTTTGATATCCGTTGGCCTCACATGTAATGTCGTATGAGCCTCCACTAAGGTGAAGTGAATAGTGGCTGCCAAATGGTGTTGCATAAGTTACGGCACCAAAATCAGCATTTAAGGCAGTAACCCATGCATCAGCAATAGCAATATTGGTTGTTGCATCTCTGATTACTCCTTGTAATTTTCCGTTAATATTACCCATTTCAACATGGCATGGAGTAGCTACACCCGATTCGCCTTCGGGATATATTGCACTTACTGAGAACCAATGGCTTCCATCAGGACAATTATTATAGGTGTATGTTAATAATGTAATATTGTTTGCTACCATCTGGTTATCCATGTAAATATTGTATCCAATTACGTCTTCCTGCATTGGCAACGGTTCTTCCCAGATAAGTGTAACATCACTTCCGGTAACTGTAGCTTCTACGTTTTGAGGTGGCTCATATACTATTTGAGTGCCAACAAAAACTGTGTAATCTTCCACTTCACCATACGAGGAGCTGCCACATGGTGTTGGGTCGGATGAATAGGTCATCCTAACTCTCATCCGGTATTGTCCGCTGGCCTGATTTGCCGGTGCAACAATATTTCCGGTAAATGTTTGACCTGACCCGTCATTAGTTAAAACAAAGGTTTCAATTCCTTCATCCCCAAGGTCTTTGTTTAGATTCCAGTCGATCCAAACAGTTACTTTGTCGCTGGCCCATGCATTACCATTTTCGATGGTAATGGGAACTTCTACGCCTTGTTCGAGTGTGGTAGTAATGTCGGTATAATCTGCAACAGCACCCTGCCATCCACTTGAATTATCTATTTCGCCACAAATTACCTGCGCAATCCATTCATCTTCGGTGCTGGTTGAGGCTTCGCAATAATCCGCAAATACAATTGCCAGATCATCTTCTGTTCCAATACCCATATCAGCTGTTAAAGAAACGTCTAATATTGCAGTATGTCCAAATGGGGTGCTTGAACTGGCTGTAACCGTATAGGATGCAGTTCCGGTATTATCGGGTGCTAAATCACCAATTTCCTGTGGTTCAAGAGTAAGAACAGAAACGTAAGGATCAGTCCCTGTTAATTCAGCCACTACATTATATGCATTTGATGTTCCTGTATTTTGGACATTTAGGGTCATAATTACAGTTTCGCCCGGATCGAGGAAGCCATTATTATTACCATTGGAATCATCGATAGAATAACCGTTAAATTTAAGTTCAGGAGCGTGTCCTTCGATACTAACATAACTTTCCCAAACATCGGTGCCATCAGTAGAAGTTAGCAACAAAGTTACTATATGTCCATCAGGAATATCCTCAGTAGCTTCCAATGCAAAAGCATCGTCAATTGTTACGGTTGCATCAGGTCCTATATTTCCAAATGTTTCTGTACCATCTGTAATAGTTATGTATGAATCTTCGGTGGTCATTGTAACAGTAACATTGTTTGCTGTTTCAACACCAACATTTTTCATTGTCATATCAAGCATTACACTTTCGCCATAATCCAGCATACCGTTGTTGTTTCCTGATGCATCATTTATTACATAAGAGTCTCCAACCACGTATGGGCCTTCCGGAGGAATAACATCAACACTTTGCTCGTAACGGAAATAATTTTGCTTAGTAACTGTAACAATCATCGAATTTGGTGGAAGTTGTGGATTGATAATAATACTATTTGCACCACCCGGGCTTACGGCTGTTCCAATAATTTCTCCATTTACTGTTAGTGAAATATACGCACCAGCTTCGGCAACAACAGTAAAAGTTCCCTCTCCACTATAAAGAATTGGGTTGTGGGTTACGCTTAAAGTTTGTGGAACTTCGGAATAAACCTGAAGGAAGGCGCCACCATGATGGTGGAAAAGGTTGTAAGTTACCTCTTTGTTATTAGTGTTGTAAGGCCAGTTACTTTGTTGTAGGAAATATTTACCGGCAGCATTACCGAAAGCAGGAAGGAATCCGCGTTCATCAACATAAGGACCGTAATCAGGCATAAAATCGGGGTTCATGTTATCGAACATTCCCCAAACATAAGTATCATTAACAAACGAATAAGAGACTTCTGAGGCTGCAATTATACCAAGGGCACCAGCATTTTCGCCACCCGAAGTATGACGGTGAAATTTTTCAGCAAAACATTCACCACTTATGTTATATTTTCCGGTCAAACAGTTGATCGAAAATACGAAAACTAATTCATTGTCCTCGGTATTTGTTAATGAGTTAATATCGCCATTTTGAAAATCCGGTTCACCCCAGCCAGTTTCTGAACCATGATCGCGATGTTGAAGAGCAAAGGCACCATCGTTGATTGCATTAATAACCATTGTGCCATTACCACCTGACCATCCACCCAGTTCTGCAGGAGTTGCCGGAATATATCCCAGGCCATTAGGACCAAAATAATCAGTAACCATAGAAGTATTTGTAGCAGTTGACCAGGTGCTTCCCGGTGTTCCGCTATAAACAGCATTAATACGAACAGGTTCTTTATCTTTTACTTCACGCCAGTAACCACCAACAGTTTCGGAGCAAATCTGAAACCAGCGTTCGGTTTGCCACCCCAATGCAGTAATTGGTTTGTGGTAGAAATTGAAGTCGGTAGGAGGTGAAGCTTCATAATCGAGCATTTTTGAAACCATGGTTTCGAGATGTGTTGTGTTTTGAGCTGTCATCCTGGCGAAGATGATATCGGGCATGTCATTGTTGTTAACATCAGCAAAAATGTTGTCGGAAACACAATAGCCATCCCAGATAGGTGAAGTAATGCTGTTGGTAGCACTTGAGCCATAATCGGCCATTAGTAACACAGCAACCGGAGTTATATCCCATGTATTGTAAATATCATTAAAATAATTTTCGAGGATTGTCGGAGTGTTTCCACCAATTTCATCGAGGGTAACAATTCCTGTTATAATACCCTGGAGTGTACGCCATTCTTTAATTTGTTCGGCATAAGGCATCCATGCAGCATCGTTGGGAACTACAATCACGTATTCGTATTCACCATCACGGCTTGAGGCTGCTTTAGTGCGTTGGCTGTAATCAATTTCGGGAAGAGATTGATAATTGATAAATGCATCTTGCAAGATTGGGTCGAACCAACGGCTGCGATAACGATCGGCACCAAAATGTCCGTTACCACCTTCAAATGATAATTCTATTTCTACATCGCGATAAACCAAAAGTTCTTTGGTAACCGGATTGTATTGAAATGGTGTAACACCAAGCATTACAGCATCAACACCCCTGAGTTGTGTAAGTTCTGAAATCAGGAAAGGATTGGCAGGATAAAATTCATTGGTCGAATAAATCTTGTTGTCTTTATTATATTCCAACGGGCCATCTTCGGAATCGAGAGGGATACGTGGCGATGGAGAAAGCTCAACATTGCTAATGGTTTCTAAACGATAATTTGTAACATTGAGAATTGGTTTTGCGCCTTGTGGTAAGGCAACATAACGGCTAAAGCCAGGAACATTAGGTGCGCCTTCATTATTTGGCAGAAATGAATTCGACATCTTGATCTGCATCATCATTTCTCCGTTAATTTCAATATCGGTTAATTGAAATTCTTCAATTGAAAAATTAACTTTTACACCGGAAACATCTTCTTTATTGATGGATAAACCGGCATCTCCCCAGCTGTTCTCATATTGATACGACTGGGCGTTTACAGTAGTTAGCGAGATTACAAGTACAGTGAGTAAGGCGAGCTTTACTGAATTAAAAAACTTTGTTGAAAATTGCATTGTAAATTGTTTTAGTTTATAAAATGTTTAATTAGCTATGTGATAGTGTTTGTAATAAATCTATGTTAAATATCTTTAAATATTCGGGTGCTAAAATAGAGAAAACATCAGAATAATCAAGATTTAATCGGTATTTTGAATGATTCCAAGAAACTTTGTTACAGGCATATTATCAAAAAAGAGACTACCCTTACAGCTAATCTCTTTTTTGATAATATGCTTGATAAATCAGACCTTAAAATGCTTGGTTCTATTGCGAATTTAGTAGAATACACAAAAATGCTTCAATGCTTCAATGATTCAATGCTTAAATGATTCAATGCTTAAATGATTCAATGCTAAAATGATTTAATGATTCAATGATTCAATGCTTAAATACTTCAATGTTTTAATGATTCAATGCTAAAATGATTTAATGCTTGTCTCCTTATCGCATTATCGCATTGTCTCCTT
>JAOZRY010000065.1 GCA_029939965.1 Bacteroidales bacterium
TGAAAAACAAGGAGTTTACTTTTGTAAATGACTGTTTTCAACACAAGTCCAACGAAGATATCGGCGATTTCTGGCGCACACTACTTATAGGGATTTTGCTAATGCTGTTTTCGGTTAGCCTTGTAGCACAGGATAATGATTTTCTGATTTCTGATACAACAAAAACCTATCGGATTTATACTTTTGATATCAAAGAGGAAATAGCTCCACCGGTATGGCATCTTACAAAAAAATCATTGCAAGCTGCCAAAGATACTGCAGCAGATTTAATTATCATTCACATGAATACCTATGGAGGTATGCTTGAATCAGCCGATTCGATACGAACTGCTGTATTACATTCAACAGTGCCGGTTTGGGTTTTTATTGATAATAATGCTGCATCTGCCGGAGCACTTATTTCTATTGCTTGCGATAGCATTTACATGCGGTCAGGGGCAAACATTGGTGCTGCCACAGTGGTAAATCAAACCGGCGAGGCCTTACCCGATAAATACCAGTCGTACATGCGCTCGATGATGCGTTCGACCGCTGAAACTACGGGTCGGGATCCAAAAATTGCTGAAGGAATGGTAGATCCCCGAATAAAAATTCCGGGTGTTTCTGATTCTGGCAAAGTAATTACATTTACTACCTCCGAAGCCATAGCCAACGGATATTGCGAAGGTAAGGTTGAAAGTATCGAAGACCTGTTGGAAAAGGCAGGCATTAAAGAATTTAAAATTGTGCGATATGAACTTTCGCTCACCGATCGAATAATTCGATTTTTTATTAGCCCACTAATTTCCGGGTTTTTGATCATGATAATTATTGGAGGAATATATTTTGAATTACAATCACCAGGTATAGGTTTCCCAATTGTGGCATCCTTTATTGCAGCCTTACTTTACTTTGCACCTTTATATATAGAGGGTCTTGCAGCAAATTGGGAAATTTTGATCTTTGTTGTTGGTGTAATACTTATAGCCGTAGAAATATTTGCCATACCCGGATTTGGAGTTGCCGGTATAACGGGGATTACACTTGTGGTAACGGGTTTGGCTCTTAGCATGGTAGGGAATATTGGTTTTGATTTTACAAATTTTCCGCTGGGAGAATTGGTAAGTGCCTTATTCATTGTTATTATCGCATCTTTTATGTCACTTTTGGGATCAATATTTTTAAGTAAAAAACTATTCTCCACCACCAGTACATTATTTGGTGGTTTGGCTCTTGCTACAACTCAAAATAAATCTGAAGGATACACATCTGCTGTTAGCAGCTATCAGGAAATGATTGGTAAGGCAGGTATAGCAAAAACAGTATTGCGACCCTCCGGAAAAATACTCATCCAGGAAGAAACTTACGATGCTACTGCCGAAACAGGATTCATAGATAAAGGAGATGAAATTAAAGTAGCACGATATTCAAACACCCAACTTTTCGTAAGAAAAAAAACTTAGGATTTGATCTTAATTACCCCGTACTTTAGTACGTGGCAAAATTGTAAAGTACTTTTTGCCATTAATGAAAGATGCCAAATACGGGAAGTTATTTTTCCCCAAATCCTTAGTCCGACTCAATTGCTAAACTGCCTTTTATAATGATACACAGCTAACTGTGTTGTTCTTTCATTGAAAGAAATAATGTATCTTTGCCGCCTCAAAATTTTGAATATAATATGCTTGATAAACTTGAAGCCATAAAAATCCGCTGGAAAGACATTGAATTACAAATGAATGAGCCCAATGTAATGTCGGATATGAAGAGATTTATCCAACTTAATAAGGACTATAAAGATTTGCAACCGATAATTGAAGGCTATGAGGAATTGAAAAATATTACTTGTAATATTTTTTCTGCCAAGGATGTGATCAAAAATGAAAAGGATGAAGAGTTCAGAACAATGGCCAAAGAGGAGCTCAATGAACTTACAGTTCGCAAAAAAGAACTCGAAGAAGAAATTAGAATAATGCTTATTCCGGAAGATCCACAGGATAGTAAGAATGCAATTGTTGAAATACGAGCCGGAACAGGTGGTGATGAAGCAAGTATTTTTGCAGGAGATTTGTATCGTATGTATGGTAAATTCTGCGAAGGTAAGGGTTGGAAGTTGGAAGGGGTGGACGTAACTGAAGGAACAGTTGGAGGTTTTAAAGAAATTATTTTTAATGTGTTGGGGCAGGGTGTTTATGGCCAATTCAAATACGAATCTGGTGTACACAGGGTTCAGCGAGTCCCGCAAACCGAAACACAGGGTAGGGTACATACATCCGCCGCATCTGTGGTTGTTTTGCCCGAAGCTGATGAGTTTGATATTGATTTGAAACAAGCTGATATTCGTAAAGATTTGTATTGTTCATCGGGCCCCGGAGGTCAATCAGTAAACACCACATACTCAGCTGTTAGACTAACTCATATTCCAACAGGTATTGTTGCTACATGTCAGGATCAGAAATCCCAGATCAAAAATTATCAAAAAGCACTTTCGGTATTGAGAACCCGGATTTACGAAATGGAATACCAGAAATACATGCAGGAAATTTCTTCAAAAAGAAAAACAATGGTTTCCACTGGCGACAGGTCAGCCAAGATCAGAACCTATAATTATCCTCAGGGAAGGGTAACAGATCATCGCATTGGTTTAACTTTATATAATTTGCAATCTATTGTTGATGGGAATATTCAGGAAATCATTGATAAGCTTCAATTGGCCGAAAATGCTGAAAGGTTAAAAGCTGAGGTAGAAACAGCATCATCATAAATAACACACACACCTTACAATTTGCCAGGCAATGCTCTTCCGGCAGCACATTTGTTCGCATAAGTACTAAATCGAATTTAAAAATACATTCATGGAATATAACACACAACGTCAACAATTATCAATACCCGAATATGGCAGAAATCTCGAAAAAATTGTAGAGATAGCCATAAATACCGAAGATAAGGATAAAAGGACTCAGATAGCACATCTTATTGTAGATATTATGGCACAGCTTCATACTGAGGCAAGAGACTCAACTGAGATGCGCCATAAACTTTGGGATCACCTTCATATTATTTCCGAGTTTAAACTTGATGTTGACTGCCCATTTCCGATTCCCGATAAAGAGGCTCTTGCAAAAAGTCCAAACACATTATCGTATCCGAAAAGAAACATGCGTTATAGCTATTATGGCAAAAATGTAGAGAATATCGTTAAAATAGCTATGGAATTGGAAGATGGTGAGGAGAAAAATGCAACCATCATGGCAATCGCCAATCATCTAAAAAAGACCTATCTTACCTGGAACAGAGACTCGGTGGATGATAAACTCATTAAAAGGCATCTTAAAGATCTCTCTAATGGTGATTTTGATTTAGGTGAAGAAGATCAGCTTATTTCTACCTTCGAACTTCTTGGGAAACCCAAAAAGAAAGTAAAATCTAAAAGACATAACGGTGGACGAAAAAAGAACTGATTATATAATCAATCTAATTATTTCTGAATTTCATGGGCTCTTTTAAAATTTGTGGCGGGAAAAAATTACATGGTTCCATTACCCCTCAGGGAGCCAAAAATGAAGCCTTACAGGTAATCTGCGCCACTCTTCTTACCGATCAGAAAGTTACCATCAGCAATATTCCACAAATTCACGATGTTATCAAACTAATCGGTTTGCTCATGGATTTAGGCGTGGATGTAACGAAATCAGATACTCACACTTATCAATTTCAGGCATCTAATATTGATCTGGAATTTTTAAAATCTGAAGAATACAAAAAAAGAAGTGCACAACTACGCGGCTCAATAATGATTGTTGGCCCGCTGCTATCTCGTTTTGGCAGAGGTTATATTCCACAGCCGGGTGGTGATAAAATTGGTAGGCGCAGGTTGGATACCCATTTTATTGGACTTCAGAAGTTAGGTGCCCGTTTCGATTATAATTTTAACGAAAATTTTTACAAAGTTGATGCCTCAGCCCTTAAAGGAGCTTACATGTTGCTGGATGAAGCTTCAGTTACAGGTACTGCAAATATTGTAATGGCTGCAACATTGGCACAAGGAAAAACAACTATTTTTAATGCAGCATGCGAACCCTATGTAGCTCAGTTGTGTAAAATGCTCAACCGGATGGGTGCGCGAATTTCAGGAATTGGTTCCAACCTGCTTACCGTTGAAGGTGTGGAACAATTAGGAGGTTGCCGCCATGAACTGCTTCCCGATATGATTGAAGTTGGGAGTTTTATTGGTCTGGCCGCTATGACTCAATCTGAGATCGAAATTAAAAATGTTAAAGTAGAGAATATTGGATTGATCCCGGATGCCTTTAAACGCCTTGGAATTAAAATGCAAATTGGCGAAAACAATATTATAATTCCCAGTCAGGAACATTATGAAGTAGAGGCATTTATGGATGGCTCAATTATGACTATTTCGGATGCGCCGTGGCCGGGTTTTACTCCCGATCTGATTAGTATTGCATTGGTAGTAGCTACTCAGGCAAAGGGAAGCGTTTTAATTCATCAAAAGATGTTTGAAAGTAGATTGTTTTTTGTGGATAAGCTTATTGATATGGGCGCAAAAATTATTCTTTGCGATCCTCATCGTGCCACAGTGATTGGTCTCGACCGTAAGTATAAGTTGCGTGGTATAAGAATGAGTTCACCCGATATTAGAGCAGGGGTTGCTTTGCTTATTGCTGCTCTTTCAGCAGAAGGTAGTAGCATCATCGATAATATTGATCAAATAGACAGGGGCTATCAAAACATCGATACCCGTCTGAGAGCAATCGGCGCAGAAATTATAAGAAATTAGTTTTTTTTTGAATTACACCTAAATAATTATAAACGATTCATTATTATGAAAAGAATTTTCTTGTTAAGCCTGATATTTTTCGGACTTATAGTTTTTACTGCCAGAGTTGGAAATGCTCAAACTGAACGTGAAACAGGATTGCATATCGGAAATATCATTCCTGATATTACTTTAAACGATCTCGATGGTAACCCTCGGAGTATTTCCGAACTGCGCGGCAACATTGTATTTGTCGATTTCTGGGCCTCATGGTGCAGACCCTGTCGTCGCGAAAACCCCGTTGTAGTGGAGGCATATAAAATGTACAGCAATAAAAATTATAAGGATGCTGATGGGTTTAAAATTTTTAGTATTTCATTTGATAGTAAAAAAGAAGATTGGATAAAGGCAATAGAAGATGATGGTATGGAGTGGGAGGAGCAGGTGAGCGATTTAAAAGGTTGGCGATCAGCAGCTGCTAAAAAATATAATGTAAGAGCTATTCCAATGAATTATCTTATCGATCAAAATGGTGTAATCATCAATAAAAACCTACGTGGCCACCAGCTCGAAGAAACCCTAAAAAATCTTGTGAAAGAATAAATCTTTTAACAGTGACATTTTGTCGTTCCATTTTCATTGGCAAATAATTTGTTAATCGGCGAAACTTGGGTTGTCATAAAAACAGGTCTTGGATTATTATAGATTTTATTTGTGGATAATAAAGGCTAAAAAAGATAAAAATAGCCAGGCAGAGGTGTAGCTTTTTTTTGTAGCATCAATGCAAAAGAAACCAAATGGCGGTAATATCTTGTTTTTTGTCAACCCTGTAAAACAAAAATGTTGATATAATTCTGAAATACAATTTGAAAAATGACAGAAGAAAATAAAACAAACAATCAGGAAAATATGGAGATGGTTAATGATGCCATGAATGCTGAAAATTCAGATTCAAGCGAAAATATGACAGGCAGTCAGGGTTCTAAGGCTCAAAAAAGTGGTAAGAAAAAAAAACTTTCAAAAACTTCGAAGCGGAAGCAGCCTAAAGAAAATAATACAGAGGCCAAAATAGTTGAGTTAGAAGAAAATCTTGCAGAACTCAATGATAAATATTTGAGGCTGTTTTCTGAATTTGATAACTATCGTAAAAGAACTACGAGAGAACGCCTCGATCTTATGAATACAGCCTCGGAAGGTGTTGTAACTGAACTCTTGCCTGTGTTAGACGATTTTGATAGGGCCTTTAAAACCATCGAGTCAACTTCGCAGGAGGGTGAAAATAACGTTGATGGTTTTAAACTCATCTACCAAAAGATGAAAGGAATTCTTAACAAAAGAGGTCTTGAGCCGATGAAATCTATCGGCGAAACTTTTGATACGGATTTTCATGAGGCTCTTACAAATATTCCAGCCCCATCCAATGATATGAAAGGCAAAGTTGTGGATGAGATCGAAAAGGGATATATGCTTAAAGGAAAAGTAATCAGGTTTGCAAAAGTGGTTGTAGGCCAATAATTATTCATTCAGGGTTACAACCCATATTTAAAATAGTACCATGTCGAAAAGAGACTACTACGAAATACTCGAAATATCCAAAGAATCCAACGAAGTTGATATTAAGAAGGCATATCGCAAGATGGCAATAAAGTTTCATCCTGACAAAAATCCTGGTGACAATGAAGCTGAAGAAAAATTTAAAGAGGCAGCCGAAGCTTATGAAGTTTTAAGCAATGCCGAAACCAGGCAACGATACGATCGTTTTGGTCATGATGGAGTAAAAGGACATGCCAGTGGTGGTTACGGTATGTCGATGGATGATATTTTTTCGAATTTCGGTGATGTTTTCGGAAGTGCGTTTGGCGGATTTGGAAGTGGTTTTGGTAGCAGCTCGCGCCGTAGGCATGTTAATCGCGGATCTAACCTGAGAGTAAAGGTAAAATTAACGATCGAAGAAATAGCTTCCGGGGTAAAGAAAAAGATTAAAGTAAATAAATACATTCAGTGCGATAGTTGCTCAGGAAGTGGAGCTAAAGGTGGTTCTTCATACAATACATGTAGTACCTGTCATGGTACAGGTCAGGTTACTCGTGTTACCAATACTTTTTTGGGGCAAATGCAAACCACTTCTACCTGCCCGGCTTGTGGTGGCGAAGGACAGGTAGTTACCTCCAAATGTATGTCATGTGGTGGTGATGGCATTGTTCGTGGTGAGGAGGTGATAACTATCGATATACCCGCTGGCGTAGCCGATGAGATGCAACTCTCGGTAAGTGGTAAAGGAAATGCCGGTGCACGGAGTGGCATAAACGGCGATCTGATTGTTTTGATCGAAGAAGCAGAACACAAGGATTTGATACGAGATGGTGATAACCTTATTTACAATCATTTTATCTCCTATACAGATGCTGCTCTTGGTTGCACCATTAGTGTACCTACTCTTGGAGGAACAGCAAAAATTAAGATTGAAGCCGGAACCCAAAGTGGTAAAGTTTTGCGATTAAAAAATAAAGGTATTCCACATTTGCAGCATTACGGTGTGGGCGACCTGCTGGTAAATATCAGCGTGTGGACACCACAAAGCCTCTCGAGGGACGAAAAGAGTATGCTTGAAAAAATGCGCAAATCCGATAACTTTATTCCCAGTCCTACCAAAAGCCAACGCAACATTTTTAGCCGGATGAAAGAGTACTTTCAGTAGTACGTTATTGCTTATACTTCTCTAATCGGTTTTCTTCTCATTTGTAAAATCTCCAGTCAGGAGAATGCAATCTAATTTCGCCATGCTATTAGTGCACCAGAGCGAATTCGCGGGATGATTGTTAATGGCTTTGAATTGATGTTACACCATGGTTTTTCGTGTTCGTATTGCTGTGAATTATCAGTTTGTGGGTATGGATACGTTTTGAAATGTTACTTTTGCAGGTCAAAAAAAAATTAGATATTTACTATGCCTTCAAAGACCAATAAGCTGAAATCAGGAAATAAGCAAACCAAAGCAGTGAAAAATGGAAAAACTAAGCCTATGAAGGTTTCCAATCCGTTTGGTGCTGTTATTGCGTTTTTTAAAAACAGAATGTTTCAACAAGTCTTTGGGCTATTCATAGTTGTGCTGGCAGTTTTTTTGGGTGCTTCCTTCACATCATACCTCTCCACCTGGAAAATTGATGACCAGATTTTTAACAACTCTTTTTGGGAAATAATCTGGAATAGGGATATTGTGGCCGGTAATTTTATGGGAAAAGTGGGGGCAGCTATTTCTAACCATTTTATCAAAGAAGGTTTTGGAGTGTCAGCCTGGTTTATTGTATTAATTTTTTTTATGGCCGGATTAAAACTTATTTGGCCGGGAGCTGGTTTTTCAGTTTCGAAGGTTTTTAGAGTCAGTTTGCTTGGTCTTTTGTGGTTTTCCATAAGTTTTGCTTACACTGTTCCTCACCTTATGGGGGGCATACTTCCCGGGTGGTTTGGTTTTTATCTAAATAGTTGGCTCATTTCCCTTTTGGGGATGGTGGGAACAGGATTGTTGCTTCTTTTTGTTTTGCTTCTGTTTATGTTGATTTCAGGATTTTTCAGGATTTTCAATTTTAAAAAACCATCCTTAAATTTAAAATTTTGGAAAAATAAAAACATTACAAAAAACAAAAAAAATAAACAAGCAAAAAGCGACAAATACAATTTGGAGAATTATGCTGTGGATGATGATGATGAAGTTGAAATTGCAGACATTGTTGATGTGATAGAATCGGAGGTAGAAACTACAGGATCGGTGATCGAACTCGAAATTGATACTAAAAATTCGGATAGAAAGAATCCGAAAAAAATAAATAAAGATATTGATTTTACAATTGAGAATCCTGGAGGGGGTAATGAGGCAGAATTATTTGATAACCAAAAATCTAAACTACTAACATTGCCCAAAAAACCTGAACGGCAGGGACTGGATACGGATTACAACCCCAGGCTCGACCTTCCTCATTTTAAGATGCCACCAATCGATTTGCTCAACGATTACGGATTGTCGATAATAAATGTTCAAAAAGAAGAACTACAGGCCAACAAGAATAAGATTGTAGAAACGCTGAATCATTACAAAATTGAGATAACAAAAATTAAAGCTACCATTGGGCCAACTGTTACATTGTACGAAATTGTGCCTTCGCCGGGTATCAGGGTTTCCAAAATCAAAAATCTTGAAGATGATATTGCATTGAGTCTTTCAGCCTTGGGAATTAGGATTATTGCACCTATCCCCGGAAAAGGAACCATTGGTATTGAAGTTCCAAATCGGAATCCTGATATTGTTTCGATGAAATCGGTTTTGGATTCTGATAAATTCAAAAATTCGGAATTGCAATTACCTTTTGGGATGGGTAAAACAATATCAAACGAAGTATTCATTGCCGATCTTACCAAGATGCCTCATATCCTTATGGCCGGTGCTACCGGACAAGGTAAGTCGGTTGGCCTTAATGCAATAATTGCTTCGCTGTTGTACAAGAAACATCCTTCTGAATTGAAGTTTGTGATGATAGATCCTAAAAAAGTGGAACTAACACTTTTTTCAAAAATCGAGCGCCATTATCTGGCCAAGTTGCCCGATTCGGAAGAAGCTATCATAACTGATACACGAAAAGTAGTGCGTACCCTCAACTCTCTTGGGATTGAGATGGATACCCGTTATGAGTTGCTCAAGGATGCTCTCGTAAGAAATATTAAGGAGTATAATACTAAATTTTTGCAGCGGAAATTGAACCCACTCGAAGGGCATCATTATCTGCCATATATTGTAATTGTTATTGACGAGTTTGCCGACTTGATTATGACTGCGGGTAAAGAAATTGAGATACCACTTACCCGATTGGCTCAACTTGCGCGTGCGGTTGGAATTCACCTTATAATTGCTACCCAGCGACCATCCGTTAATATTATTACAGGTTCTATCAAGGCCAATTTCCCGGCACGGGTAGCGTTCAGGGTTATTTCGAAAGTGGATTCGCGAACAATTCTCGATAGCCCGGGTGCTGATCAGCTTATTGGCCGGGGCGATATGCTTCTTTCTACAGGCAGCGATCTCATCAGGTTGCAATGTGCCTTTATCGACACACCCGAAATTGATAAGCTAACTGAGTTTATTGGCTCCCAACGTGCTTTTCCGGAGGCCTATCATTTACCCGAATTTGCTGATGAAAATGATGATGGCTCTAAAGATTTTGATCCAAACGAAAAAGATGCACTGTTTGAGGATGCTGCACGAATCCTTGTTCAAAGCCAGCAAGGTTCTACTTCGTTGCTGCAGCGCAAAATGAAAATTGGTTATAACAGGGCAGGGCGTATTATCGATCAGTTGGAAGCAGCTGGTATTGTTGGTCATTTCGAAGGGAGCAAAGCCAGGGAAGTACTTATTAAAACAGAAATAGATTTGGAACAGTTTTTGAAAAGCCTCGATCAGGAAATTTAATATTATATAAAAATGATAAAGTCAATCGGATTAATTTTACTAACTATTTTTAGCACATTTATTTATGTCCAGTCATCTTTGGCACAGTCGAAAGATAAGCAGGCAAATATAATTTTAAAAGAGGTTACCGAAAAAACCAAATCTTATAATTCCATCGATATGGAATTTACCTATCAGATGGAGAATCCGGAAGCTAACATCAACGAAATTACTACTGGCAAAGCACTTGTTAGTGGCGAAAAATATCGCCTTGAAATTGCCGGGCAATTGGTGATATCAAATGGCGAAACAATTTGGACAGTGATTGAAGATGCCGAAGAAGTGCAGGTAAACGAAGTTTTTGAGGATGATGAATCCTTCTCTCCCGTTAAGATGCTTACCGATTACAGTAAAGATTACAAATCGAAGCTCGACAAAAAGGTAAATGAACTAAATGGTATTAACGTATTTTTATTGGAACTCACACCCAACGAAGAGAAAAGCTATAAAAAAGTAAATCTTTATATTAATAAGGAAAAGTTGCAACCTTATCGAATAGAAATTTTTGATTTCAATAATAACGTTTTTACATACACACTTACATCCTTCATCCCGGATGTTGAGATTTCAGATACCGACTTTTCTTTTTCGGAAAATGAATTTCCCGATTTTGATATTATCGATATGAGGTAAGTTAGGAACGCCCGCTTTCGCTCAAAATGGAACTGTTATGTTTGAGTGTTCT
>JAOZRY010000066.1 GCA_029939965.1 Bacteroidales bacterium
GTCAGATTGGCTTCACCAGCCATTGCATCAATTAATTCTGCTTTGTTCATGGTATAAAAATTTTTCGGTTATCAATAATTTTGTTATCGGCGCAAATATAAGTCAAATCTCAGAAATAACAAGTTATACCTGTCAAAAAAGTGTTATAGATGTTAATAAAATGGCTATTTTGTTGATAATCCCTGTTAAAAAACCTTAATTTTAAAGGCTTGCGGCAAATTTGCACATATTATGAAATTATTTTCCAGGCAACTGACATATCAAAACCATTCAAAAAATCTTTGATTACCATTCTTTTTTTTCCGGCAATTTGCAAATCCAGAATATCAATGCTTCCGCTGATACTGTAAATTGTAAGGTAACTTTTGTTATTTGTTTTGATGGTACCCGGAGTAACTTTACTATCCGAAAATGTATATTTAGATTTGTATATTTTCATATAATAAATTGTGCCGTCAGGATGCTTGAGTACTGTGTAGGCAGTGGGGTAGGGGCTAAGTCCCCTGATCTTGTTATAAATAATATCTACAGGTTTACTCCAATCGATGCGGCAATCATCCTTATAAATCTTAGGGGCTTCATTAATTACAGTCATCGCTGTTGAAAGTTCAGATTGCTTTTGAAGTACAATATTTTCTAATTTAATAGCTTCCACAGTTTTTACAACTAAACCGGATCCTATTTCCATCAATCTATCATGAAGCTCACCAACTGTTTCATCCTCGCCAATGGGCAATTTTTCCTGAAAAATAATGTCGCCCGTATCAATTTTTTGTTTCAGATAAAAAGTAGTAACACCTGTTTCTTTTTCTCCGTTCATTACGGCATGGTTTATAGGAGCAGCGCCCCTGTATTGAGGCAGTAATGAGGCATGCAGATTAAAGGTGCCATATTCAGGCATCGACCAGATTACCTCCGGTAGCATCCTAAAGGCCACTACAATACCGAGGTTTGCATTTAGAGTACGGAATTCTTCGATAAATCCCGGGTCTTTCAGGTTAACAGGTTGTAAAACTTTTAAACCTTGCTTAATTGCATATTTTTTTACATCCGATTCTGATATTCGCTTGCCCCTGCCTGAAGGTTTGTCAGGTGCTGTTATCACACCAACAATATTAAAATTTGTCTCAACCAATGCCTGCAAAGATGCCGTGGCAAACTCAGGTGTTCCCATAAAAACTATACGAATGTCCTTTTTCATGATGCGCTAAGGTAAAAAAAAATACCTGCTCCGGTACGGGCAGGTATTAAATATTTTCTGCAAATGCATGTTTATCTGATTAGTCCCTCTGCATGGGCAATGTATTTGTCAATTTCGCGAGCCTCCTGGCTTTTTGGGAAATCTGTTTTAATTTTTTTGTAAGCTTCAGCAGCATTTTTGTATTCATTCAGTATTTCAAATGTCCAGCCGGCTTTCATCAAAAAAGTAGGTGATGTAAGTTCATTTTTATTCAGATCAGCTGCATTCAAATAGTACTCAGCAGCCTTGTCGGGATTATCCAATTCAAGATAACAATCGCCAATTGCACCTAATGCCATGGGTTCAACCAAATCATCATCACCATCAAAATTATTCAGGTAATCGATAGCTGTTTGAAAATCGCCTTTATTCATGTAAATAATACCTGTGTAGTAAAGTGCGAGGTTAGATGTTTTAGTCCATTTAAAATCGTCGATAATATCCAAAAACCCGGGATTAATTCCATCGCCGTTTAGCGCCAGATTTAGTGAATCCATATCAAAGTACTTTTCGGCCATAAACATTTGTAGTTGAGCCTTTTCTTCTTGTGGCTGAAGATAAAAACGTTGGAAGCCAAAGAATGCCAGGATAATAACAATCAAAACTCCAATTACTCCAAGTATTGGTTTCTGATTGTCTTCAATAAACTGTTCTGTTCTACTTAACGCTTGCTCAACGGCTTGAATATTCTCTTCTGCTCTTGTGGTTTTTTTAGCCATAACTTTCTCTAAAATTTTTGAGGTGCAAAAGTATATTTTTTTTTGATTATCAAGAGCAGGGCAAAAAAAAATTTAATTTTGGCAGGTTCTTACGAAAATCAAAAATATACGGTCTGAAAATGATCCGTTAAATTTTTGAAATTTTGTGTATTTTGTATCAGATAATATTAGCAATGAAAAATGATAAAATGAGACATTTCAAAAAATTATTTCCGACTTTTGCTTTCTTGGTAATTAGCTTGTCAACTTTTGCAGGTTGGGAAATAACGTATCGTAGTACCACTTCGGATGGTGAAATTAAATATGATGTGATGTTGGTGGAGGATAATATGGTAAAATACACCGGAGTTGATGGAGGATTTATTATTGATGTAAATACCAGGGAATTTATTTTTTTGTTGATTGATATGGATGGGTATTGGAAAGGGAATATTGACGATTTTAGGAAGGAGATGGATAAATCCATGAAAATGGTTATGGAGGAGCTTATGAAAAATATACCGGAAGATCAACATGAAATGTACGCACAAATGCTTAGTGGTATGGACGAAATGTTTTCTACACCACTGCCGGATGAAATTGATGCTGTGAATGTTGAAGTACTTAAAACAAGCGAATTGGAAGAAGTGGCCGGTTATTCAACTCAAAAATATGAAATACGAGTTGATGGTAATTTGAAAGAGCAAATATGGCTTACTACGGAACTGGATATTAGCGACGACCTTAATATTCGTGCATTGAGCGAGATGTTTAACATGATTCAATCCAATGTGGATGGCGAATCATTATACAGCTACTCTGAGGAATACTTAGATTTGTGGGACAATGGCTTTAGTATGAAAACAATTGACAATGATGATGATGCGATTGAGGTAATTAAAGTTGAAAAAACGAATCTTTCAAAAAGCGACTTTAGTATCCCGGAAGGATACCAACTGATTTCGACTGAACAAATACTCCGAAAAAATATGATGGGTAACAGTGAAGGGGAGGATAATAACGATTGGTAGCCTGTTTCTGTTCGTTTATTAAATGCCTTTTCTTATTTCAATATAAATTTCATTTCTTTAATTTAAAATTTATTTCGTAATGGTTTCTTGTATCAAATCCTCAACTGTTCATATTGGCAGAATTTTAGCTTTAACGTTTTTTGCGATTTTTATAGTAAACCCGGCTATTGCTGAAGAAGAAGAAAAGCAAACCCTCCTCATAGAAAAATGGTTGTTGCTTGGGAAGTTTGAGGTAATGCCACCTGCTTTTTCATTACAGAAAAACATAGAGGGTGAAGTCTTTAAAAATACTAATTTGCTTGATTACAATTACATCCACTTCGATCAATTATCGCCCGAAGAAGATAAGGAAGTAAAATGGAAAGCAGGAACATATAAATGGGAAACCATCAAAACAGCCAAAAGTGGTTTTGCTTTTCCAGGAAAAAATAACAATAAGGATAAAAATGAGTTGGCCTACCTCGCTACCTATATTAATGCTGATCAATGGTCGAAAGTTACGCTTGAAGTAAGTAGTCCGCAGATGTTTGAGGTTTATATTGATGGGAAAAAAATAAAGACAAAAAAATCTATTGAAGATGCAGAAGGTTCTCCTGGTGACGTTGAGGTGGATTTAAAGTTGAAAAGAGGGAAACATCTTTTGATGATCAAAACCTTAAAAACTAAGAATAATTCAGCCGACTGGATGGTAAAGGCAAATCTAAAAATTAATGATGGGGTTCCGGAAAAGGCTGTTTCGGTCGGTATTTCTCCTACGAAAACTTTTAATATCGAACATTTACTTAACGGTGAATTTATTAATAATGTTTCCATTTCGCCTGATGGCCGACTTGTATTACTTAATTTTTCGGAGGTTACACCTCCTGACGGTGATAAAAAAAGTTGGTCAGAAGTTCGTAATCTTGAAACCGGTAAATTGTTTCACTCGTTTCGCGGCAGCAAAATGCACAACATCAAATGGTTGCCTATCGGAAGTGCTTTAAGCCTGGAAACCTCCAACGGTGATAAAGGCAGCTCAGTGTGGGTATATGATTTTAAAGAAATGATCCAAAAAAAGATACTCAAAAACATTAATGATTTTGGGAGCTTTACATGGTCGCCCGATGGGGCATTTATTATTTACACCATCTCAGAAGACCCTGATGATAAAAGTGATAATCTGAAAAGATATGAAGGCATGCCCGATCGCTGGCCATGGTGGCGCAGTAGGAGTTTCTTATATAAAATGGATGTTTTTTCCGGTGCTACCGAAAGGCTCACTTATGGCCATGTTTCCACAAATTTACACGACATTAGTCCTGATGGAACAAAAATACTTTTCAGCCAAAGCCTGCCCAACTTCACCGAAAGGCCATTTTCGAAACAATTTTTGATGGAGATGGATTTACTAACCTATGTTGTAGATACCCTATGGGAAAAGAATTTCTCAGGTCAATGCCAGTATGCACCCGATGGTGAACATTTATTGGTTACCGGATCGCCTGCTTTGTTTGGTAAAACAGGCATAAATGTTACTGGTAATGTTATTCCAAACGATTACGACACCCAGGCCTACATATTTGATCCTGATACCGATGATGTTGATCCGATAACCTTCAATTTTAATCCTTCGATAAATAGTGCAAGTTGGAGTAAATATGATGATAATACAATTTACTTTTTGGCTGGGGATAAAACATACAGAAGGATTTTTAGCTACGATTTGAATACCCGCTATTTTTCAGAAATAAAAACAGGAATTGATGTTGTTAATTCATTTTCTCTGGCAAAATCTTTACCAATAGCTGTGTTTACCGGATCAGGGATTTCAACACCAAAATATGCTGCTGCTATCAATCTTTCCGATGGTGAAATTACTACCATTTGCAATCCACGCTGGCAAACATATAATAATGTAGAGTTTGGGGAAACTGAAGAATGGGTATTTACGAATAAGAATGGTGTGGATATAGATGGGAGAATCTACTATCCTCCCAATTTCGATAAAAAGAAGAAATATCCACTGATCGTTTATTATTATGGTGGAACAAGTCCAACGGAAAGAAGTTTTGGCGGCCGTTATCCAAAAAACCTGTTTGCCTCTCAGGGTTATGTTGTGTACAATCTCCAGCCGAGTGGTGCAACCGGATACGGACAGGATTTCTCGGCTGCACATGTAAATAATTGGGGTATTACTGTAACTGATGAAATTATTGATGGAACCAAACAATTTCTTGATGCACATGATTTTATTAATGCCGACAAGATTGGCTGTATTGGAGCATCCTATGGTGGTTTTTTAACAATGTTGCTACAAACCCGAACCAACATTTTTGCTGCAGCTATTTCACATGCAGGTATCAGTTCAATTTCGAGCTATTGGGGCGAAGGTTATTGGGGATATTTGTATAGTTCTGTTGCTTCTGCAAACAGTTTTCCGTGGAACAATAAAAAACTTTACATCGATCAAAGTGCGCTTTTCAATGCCGACAAAATTAATACACCTTTATTGTTGCTTCATGGTAGCGACGACACCAACGTGCCTCCCGGTGAGAGTATTCAGTTGTACACGGCTTTAAAACTTTTGGATAAACCGGTAGAGTATATAGAAATTAAAGGGCAGAATCACCAAATTTTGGATTACAAAAAAAGGATAGAATGGCAGAATACGATCTTCGCCTGGTTTGATAAATGGTTAAAAGATCAGCCTGACTGGTGGAATGAAATGTATCCGGATAGAAATTTGTAGCTGCCGTCAACATCAAGCCTGCTTTATTTCAAGCGATTAAACCCTGCAGGGCTTTTATTAAATTCCCTTATATTCTCTTTCATTATTACATTTACATTTTTGGCTAATAAAAGATGCCTGATGCCGTTGCCCGGAAGGTAAATTTTTCTATTGGTTTGTGTTTTTGTGTTACCCCCGATATCCGTCAGGAATACTTCATGTTCCATTTTCGGGATTTTTAATAACTGAAGTTTCAGACTTTAAAATTGAATAAAACACGACTCTGAAAAGTCATAGAATTAGTGTCCGTCCATAAAGTTGGTGTTTGGTTCCGAATGTTCAAGGCTCAACGAAGGCTTTAAAACCAGGAGTTTACTTTTGTAAATGACTGGGTTTAAAGACGAGCATAACGAAGAAATCGGGCATTATGGACAAACACTAATTATCAAACCCACATTTTCGAGGTATGAAACTGTGGGTTTGATAATGTTGCAATTACTGTTTTTTGTTTTAATCCAGATGCTTGCCTACTACTTTACAAATATTATCGAATATTTCATCAATAGAGCCAATGCCGGCTACGGAGGTATATTTTTTCTTGTCTTCGTAAAACTTTATTAACGGGCTGGTTTGCTTGTGATAAACATCCATGCGATTTCTGATTACCTCTTCGGTATCATCTTTTCGGCCTTGTTCCTGTGCCCTCAGCAGCAAACGCTGAATAATTTCTTCCTGGTTTACAGCGAGTGCCAAAACCAACGAAACTTCTTCCCCGGTTTTATTTAGCATAACTCCCAGGTCTTTGGCCTGCTGAATTGTACGTGGAAAACCATCAAAAATAAATCCGGCTTTCCCGGTATATTTTTGCATCGCATTTTCAAGAATCTCCACCAAAAGTTCATCGGGAACAAGCTCACCTTGTTCGATGATGCTTTTTACTTTAACACCGAGTTTGGTTTCATTTTTAATTTCGCTTCTAAAAATATCGCCTGTAGAGATGTGGGCAAGGTTAAATTTTTCAGCGATTTTTACGGATTGTGTTCCCTTTCCCGATCCGGGAGGGCCAAATAAAATCAGATTAAACATAGCACAAAAATTAATAGTTAAATGTATAAATTCAATTGCTCACGAAAGTAGATAATATCTACAAATCTGGTAAAAATTATTTTTAAAATTTTAACAGAAATCGACGCTGTTTTTTTAATTCCGCAATGAAAGGTGGGGTAAGTAATTTTGTACGAGCAAATATTTACTAATAAAGCAGGCGATGTTTGTGTTTCATAAACGATAAATCTCTTTGTTGAAAAATTCAATTAATTTAGTAGCTCTCTTTTTTCCTAAACCATCTACGCTTTCCAATTCACTGGAAGTTGCTTGTACGATTTTAACTACGGAACCAAATTTTTTGAGTAGCTGAAGTGCCAGTTTCGGGCCAATAGAGGGCAAGGCTCGCAGGAAATAAACCTGGCTGTTACTACTTTTGCGCCCACTCTTTTGCCAGGCGAGGCTATTGTTTTCCGCCTTCATGTTTTGTGCTCCGATTCTAATAATGGTATTTACGGTTTCTTGTTTATCCCAAACCAAATAAACCGGAATCTGCCACCGTACCATCACCGAAAGTAATGCGCCCTGCAAAGCCTCAGTGCTTATCTTATGGTCTGTATCCATTGGGTTTCCTTCAACTATAATTAAACACACAAGGCCTGTTGCACGCATTTTTCCGCATTGCCTGAAAAGCCTGCCGGTAAGCATCGATAGGGCAAAATCGTTTGCTGTTTTTCGCTCTATTAATATTTGTTCATTTACGAGGTAATCACCAGATTTTAGTGTTTTGAAATTTAAATTCACTGCCTCATCAGCCAGCAATTC
Organism: Bacteroidales bacterium; assembly: GCA_029939965.1. Classification (GTDB taxonomy): domain Bacteria; phylum Bacteroidota; class Bacteroidia; order Bacteroidales; family 4484-276; genus SABY01. The sequence goes on from JAOZRY010000066.1 coordinate 7,546, forward strand.
AGGGATTTGAGAGGCTTTTTCGCGATGGTCGATGGTAATAGAAAGGTTCATTTGGCAAAAGTAATGAAAGTGTTTTTGAAGTAAAACAATTTTCTGGACAAAGATGAAGCCACTGAGATAACCGGCAATTACATCGAAACCCGAAAAGTTGATTACCTCAATATCCTTAATCTGCTTCCCGGCAATCAAAGAAGTTGGTTCTACCGAGTTTGCTGTGGGTACAGATTTAGGCCTCCATTAAAAAACAAAATGGCACTTCTAAAATTATTATAGGTTCTATACCCTCTGCCAACCATTTTTATTTCCTGTATTTTACAATTTAATCTTTCAGCCATTGCTTTTGAAAATGACTGTCCAACGAAGATAGCGGCGTTTTCTGGTGCACACTATTTATCCGGGTGGTACATGTGCATCTCACCAATAGCATTTGGCAACGAGAGGAAAACAGGCTTTTTTAGGTTCTTAATTTAGAAAACTAACAAACATGTTGTTTAAATATTTGACACATTGTGCCTGAAGGCCATTTTTATTCAAATTTAAGCGAGTTTACAGGATTTGCCATTGCGGCTTTAAACGAAATGAAACTCACTGTGGCAATGGCAATTATTAGTGCCAGAGTACCCCCAAATATAAACATCCAAAGCGCAATCTCTGTATGATAAGCAAAATTCTCTAACCATTTTATCATAGAATAATATGCCAGCGGAATTGCAATGAGACAGGCAATTAATACCCATTTTACCAAATCGGTGATAAATAGTCGCATGATTTGAGCCACTGAAGCTCCCATTACTTTTCTTATTCCAATCTCCTGAATTTTTTGGGTGATAGTGAAAGAGGTGAGGGCAAATAACCCAAGCATCGAAATAATTATTGATAGAATAGCTGCATAAGTAATGAGCTGATTCGATTTTTCTTCGGCAAGGTACATGTCATCAAAATTTTGATCGATAAACCAATACTGGAATGTATTATTTGGGTCAACAGTTGTAAAGTCGGCTTCAATATCCTTTAATGTTTGCGAAACTTGATTGTTGCTTATTTTAATTGAAATTACTTCAAAATAGCTCCTTCTTTTTGTAAGAGCTAAAGGAGCAATTTCCTGATGTAAAGATTGAAAATGAAAATCGTTTATTACACCTATTACTTGAAGAGTGTCCTTAAAAAATACAATTTTTTTGTGCAATGGATTTTTCAGCCCTAATCTTTTTACAGCAATTTGATTAAGGATAATTTTTTCTTTTGCCGTACCCATATCATTTGAAAAATCGCTACCTTCTGCCAGTTTAATTCCGTAAGTTTTTAAATAGTCATCCTGAATTCTGGATTCGTGAATTGCTATGCTGGATGTGGCATTGTCGCCCGATTTATAGGCGGCTTCAATATTTCCCAACTGACCGGGAACTCCCTGTGAAGCTGTAACTGAAATAATGTTAGGGTTGGATAACAAATCAGCTTTTAGTGATTCGTATGAAGAGTGGATTTTTTGTGAAAAATTATTTACAACTACAATTTGATCCTTATCAAATCCAAGCTCTTTATTTTTTAAAAATGAGGATTGCTTATATAAAAGTGATAGATTTATTAATAAAAAAATAGCAATCGTAAACTGAAAAACAACCAGCGATTTTCTTAATATAGTATTTTTTGCTCCTCCTGATGACTTACTCCCTTTTAATGCATTAACCGGCAGGTATCTGGATAAATATAAAGCGGGGTAACTTCCTGATACAAATCCCAGGATAATTACACCTAAAAACATAAGGATTAATAGCTGTGGGTTTGACCAATATGGAAGAATAATGGGGCTGTCCATCAACTGACTAAACATTTCAATAAAAAGTTGTGTTATGCCCAATGCAACGAAAAATGCTAAAATTGTGGTTAGGATGGATTCACCAATAAACTGGGTAAAAAGATTATTCCAGTTAGCACCCATAACTTTTCTTAAACCAATTTCTTTTGTTCTGGTTTCCGAATTGGCCGTAACGAGATTAACAAAGTTAACTATTGCAATTAAAATGATGATTAAGGCTAAAATCGAAAAAATGTAAATGTTGTTAATGTTTCCATTATTACCCAGTTCAAAAATCGAATTGGATTTTAAATGTATATCTTTCAGAGGTTGAAAATAGGAATCTACAGTAAGCCCCATTTCCCCAAATCTTTCATTCGAAATTTTATTGATTAGTACATCTATTTTTTCTTCTATTTGTTTTTTATTCAATTCAAAACCCGGACACAATAGATAGGTGTAAAAATTGAAACCATTTTCTTTGGTAATATCGTAGCGGCTGTTGCACATGGTTACGAATGAACCAAGTATGTCGAAATGAAAATGAGAATTAACAGGGAATTCTTTTATTATGCCCGTAATTTTATAGCTATTTTCATTAACCTGAACCACTTTGTTAAAAGCATCTTCATCTCCAAAATAGGTTTTCGCAATACTCTCGGTAAGCACCAACGACCTGTCTTCGGTCAATGCCGTATTGGGATCCCCGGCAATAAACTCGCAGCTAAAAATATCGAAGAAACTTGTGTCGGCCCAAATAAGTTTATCGTTTCTAAAAACCTTGTCGTCAAAATGGATATCTATTTCCCTGAAGCTTGTCATTCTAACCGAAGAAATTACTTCCGGGATTTGCTGTGGAATTAGTGGAGACACGGTTCCTATTGTTGATGGGCCTTCTACAGATTCGCCGTTTGGCAGACTTATTACACTGTAAATCCGATAGATATCATCATAATTTTTGTGATGTTTATCGTAGCTGAGTTCAAAAAACACATAAGAGGAGATAATAATAGTTGCCGCCATTCCCAGAGCAAGGCCAAAAAGATTAATAAAGGAGTGTAATTTATGCTTTTGCATATTCCTCAACGCAATTTTTAAAAAATTGTATATCATAATATTTCTCTTAAGTTTAACAATATGACGTATCTATTCATTCCAGGTTACAATTTGTACCATGTATTTTGTTAATCAAACAATTGTGCGAATATCTGGGCTTAGGGATTGTATCGAAATAACTTGACCATTCAGGCTCGTTCTCGTGGTATTTCAGAAATATAATTTGCAGAATAGATTGCGGATAGTTCCGAATGCTCTTAACGGTTTGTTAGGGGCTGGCATTCCTTGTTTTCAATAATTTTATCTTTCAAATTTGCTACAATTTTTATTTCTACGATGCTGTTGGCAAGACAAACTCATTTGCAATTTTTGGTCAAGCGGTGGCTCGTATGAAATATGAAGTATTCACGAATTCCCCTAAATATTAACACTTTGTGAGTAATTGCAAATGTATATGGCTTTCGGGGCGGCTTTTCTTTCTATTATGCTACTTTTTCGTATAAATGTTTCTGAAACTCTATGAACAGCGAACTTAT
>JAOZRY010000067.1 GCA_029939965.1 Bacteroidales bacterium
CATGCACGCGAACCGGGGTCGATGCAGCAGATGTTATATTTTATGTATTATGTTCTCGAAAACTACGAAACCGACCCTGAAATTAAGAGGTTGGTTGATAATTTCGAATTATACTTTATCCCTTGCATCAACCCCGATGGGTATATTTACAACGAACAGCATTTCCCGAATGGAGGTGGAATGTGGCGCAAAAACCGCCGGACAAACTATAATAATTCCGTTGGTGTAGATCTGAACAGAAATTTTAGTTATAAGTGGGGATATGATAATATGGGTTCATCGCCAAACCCAGTTAGCAGTACTTATCGCGGCGAAGAAGCCTTTTCGGAGCAAGAAACAACCACAATAAAAAACTTTGCTGAATTGCACGATTTTAAAATCACCTTAAATTACCATACCTACAAAAATATGCTATTGCATTCGTGGGGATATAGTGCCTCAGCAAGCGCTCCCGATTATTATCATATTCGCTATATGGCTTCACTCATCACACAACAAAATAGATATGATTTTGGCCCAACCTCTAAACTTCTTTATCTTACTAATGGCGATGCAGCAGATTGGTTTTATGGCGAACAAATTACAAAACCCAGAGGGATTGCTTATACAGTTGAAGTTGGAACAGCTCAGGACGGCTTCTGGCCTCCCATCGAAAGAATTATACCACAATGCCAGGAGTGCCTGCCAATGAATATTATGACTGCTAAGATTGCAGGTTCTTATTCCGAAATAATTGACCACGGATCAATAAACATCTCCCAACACACCGGTTATCTCTCATTTGGGATTAAAAGGGTTGGCCTTACAGATGCGCCTATTACAATTTCGGTACAACCACTAAACGATGCTTTTGAGTATCTGGAAAATGAAAAGGTATTTAGCACCATACCCACAATGGAAACTGCGATTGATTCTGTTTCATATATTATAAAATCAGGGATGATTCCAGGGAATAAAATTCAATATGTAATTACTGCTCAAAATGAATATTTCATAACTCAGGATACAATAACTAAGATTTTTGGCTCCGATATAATTCTTTTTAATGACCCCTGCGATAGCTTGCAAAATTGGGCATCGGACGAATGGGCTGCACGCAGCAACCAGTTTCACTCACCATCGAAATCGCTTTCTAATGTTGCCGGAAGTTATTACCCCAACAATAGCTCATCATCTATAAACCTAATCGACTCCATTATTACCACACAAACACAATCTATTTGTATTAATTATTTTGCTAAATGGGATTTAGATGGTGGGAGAGATTATATTAAATTCGTTTATTCGGATGATAACAGGGAAAGTTGGCATCCCGTAGCCGGAAGGTATTCATCGATGGTTTTTGATGGCGAACAAATAATACCGGTTTATGAAGGGAAATCGAGCATTTGGGTTAATGAATGGATTTTGATTGAAGATGTAAACAGCACACCCATTTGGTTTGGTTTCCAATTTACAAGCAATCATAAAATCGGGAGATCAGGATTTTATTTTGATGATTTTAAAGTACTAACTGTTGATATGCAAACTCAGGAGCAACAAATAACAATACCTCAGGGGTGGTCGGGTATCAGTGCTTTTCTAATACCAAAAAACCCGGATATAAATGAGCTTTTTGATGAAAGCATAACCTATCTTGAGTTTTTGAATAATGAAACAAGTTTTTACCAACCCGGCAATACCAACAGTAACCTCAGCACCTGGAATTCAAGTTATGGTTATATTATTAAGGCATCAGAAAACTTTACTCTTTCGATGGATGGTTACCCTGAAAACAACAATAGCTTATCGCTAAATCAGGGTTGGAATTTAATACCTATAATTTCAGCGCAACCGATTAATGTAAACTTGCTAACCACCGAACCTGCCAACGAAATATTGGTTATAAAAGAGGCTTGTGGAGTTAAAGTTTTCTGGCCCGAAAAAAACAGTTTTTCACTGCAACAACTCCAACCCGGAAACTCCTATTTTATAAAGTTAGGCAATGATGCGGTGCTTACCTTTGATTAACACTCAAACCATAGCTACATTTTTTTTTGATACTTTTGCGTGCAATAATAAATATTGAAATACTTAAAAACCGAAAGTCATGCGAATTAGAATATTATTCTTTATCCTGTTAATACCATTTTTTCTCCATTCTCAGAATTTCGAAATGAATGGGAAAATAAATGGTCTTAGCGAATACACCATTACCATTTCAAATTTTTATGGAAACGAAGATCGGGTTGTTGATTCACTTACAACAAATGAAAATGGGGAATTCGCATATACATTCCCTAAAGATTTTACCTCTGGAATGTATAGGTTGCGTTTTGGAAAGAATCAATTTATGGACATCATTTATAACCGCGAAACAATTCGTTTTGCTACCGACATAAATGCACTCATCGACAGTTTGGTTTTTAATAAATCTATCGAAAATCAATTGTATTTTGAATACCTGAACCAGCGGAATTTAATGCAATATAAATCTGAATTGCTGGGGCCGGTAATAACCTATTACCCTCAGGATGATCCATTTTATGTAGATGTTGAAAAAAAGTTTGACGAAATTACCAACGATTTTGAGAAATTTATTCACAACCTGATTAATGATAATCCTGAAACTTTCGTGTCGCGGCTTGTAAAAATGGATTATACCCCTCCCCCACCAAAGGAGTTGAGTCAGGAAGAAAAAATGCAATTTATGCGAATTCATTTTTTCGATAACGTAGATTTCTCTGATACCACAATGTTATCCAGCAATATCTTTTCGGAAAAAGCAATTCAATACCTGTCGTTTTATCAAAACAACAGGATGAGCAAAGATCAGCTTCAGGTTGAATTTATAAAAGCAGTAAATGTAATTATGGGCGTTACAAACGTTAACCCATTGGTATATGAATACACTATGAACTACCTGATTAGCGGCTTTGAAAGTTATGGTTTCGAGAAAGTAATAACATATATTGCTGATAATATTAACCTCGAAGAAAATTGTGTAAACAGCGAAAGAAAAGCCGAACTGGAAAAAAAAGTGGAGAGCCTGAAAAAATTTGCAGTAGGAAAAAAAGCACCTGATTTTACAGCAACAGATTTAAAGGGTAATAACATAAAACTTTCGGAGGTTGAGGCGGAATATACTATTTTGGTTTTCTGGGCAACATGGTGTCCGCATTGCACACAACTAATCCCGGACCTTAAAAAAATATACCTGCCCGACAACAGAGAGAAATTTGAAATCATTGCAGTTTCGCTGGATGATTCGCCGGAAGACCTGGAGCAATTTCTCAGCCAGGATGATTATAGTTGGATAAACTTATGTGATTACAAAAAGTGGGGTGGAGAGATTATTCAAAAGTATGACATCTACGCTACCCCTACCATATTTTTGCTTTATAAAGATGGTACAATATTAGATAAACCTACCACCTACAAAGAACTAAAAAACACACTGTTCGAACGCAATATTTTACATTAGCCTTGTTGTAAGAAACGGCTACCACATTAAGCTGGACAAATTGAGGAAAATAGCCATCTCGCACGTGTGCATAGTCGTTAGGTCAAGGGAGTAAACTTATCCGGCTACCGATATATATTCTGATTAACCCAGTATGGGTTGAGTTCTTGTAATACTTCTTGTGAATTTCAACTATAGCGAAACCCATACTGGGTTTTGAGTTCATTTACATTGTAAATATCTAAGCTACAATAGCAGCAACCCATACTGGGTTGAAGATGAGAGATGTGTTTGCTCCCTCTCCATTTAATGTTCAAACTATTTTATGAATTGTCAAGGCACTATTTTCATAGCCTAACGGCTATGCGCACGTGCGGGACACTAATTTATAATGATTTGATAATTAGTAATGTTCAACTTTATGCGGGTTGCCTGAAATTCAATGAAACAGGGCAAAAAAAAATGCCAGAACCAAATGCCTGACATTTTTTGAAATCTTATGAAAAAATACCCAAAACTAAAAGCTACCAACCGGTTTAGTTGATAATGATTTTCTTCATCCCGATAAATTCATCATTTACCAACCTTAGAAAATAAACACCGTTAGGCAGATTATTCAATTTAAGCTGGAGGGATGAACCATTAAGTTTTTCACCGGGTTTAACAATTTCAATTAGCCTCCCTCTGGTATCCATTATTTGAACCTCCAGTTTTTCGGGCCAACGATTCATTGTTAATGTAAAAATACCATGAGAGGGATTTGGATAAACTTCTGAAATAATATTTGTTTGTTCATAAACCGATGAAGGAATAAGAATTCCACTTTTAACTGCCGACAACCCCTGATTTACAAATACCCCCAAATTGGGTAGTGCAGGATTGTATTCAACATCAAAGTTTACTTCTTCATCACCATCAGGTTTATATACCTTAAACTGCAACATTTCTCCATCTGCAAATCCATCTTTTTCCATCGTAGTTTCATCGCTTGCAAAGGCTACAACTGCAACATTAGATGTGAGATTAGTAATTTCAACACGACCTGCACAAAGTCCTTCGGGTGTAAATACACCAATAACATCACCGGGCTGCAAACCTGCAGAAATTAACACTTCATACGGAAATGCAATAGCATGCGATGCCTGTGTATAATTAAGGTCGTTCCACGCTGTATAATTTAATGGCTTTTCATGATGCTTAACAATATTTGTAGCTTTTGTACATTCCGGATAAGTAAAATCACCATCATCACCCATTCTTACCATGTATGCATTTCCGGGCTGAAGTTCATCAAGTGTTTCGATGCCAAACTCCGGCCAATAAATTTTTGTACCAGCAACTTCTTTTACAATCGTCAATCCGGCCATATCGCTAAAAATTTCATCGGTAACCGCACCACAGGAAGTCATTACCGGAATCAGATTCCACCCTTCGGCCATAAATACTGTAGGATCGTCTATTTTGGAACCTGTAAGAGTTAAATCAAATTCGCTGGCAGCTTTAATTTTATAGCCGGTTTCGTAGTCCCAATTACCAATCGTATTTACATTGCCATCAGGATAATAAAACTCTGACATCGAACTAAGGATGATGAAATCTGGAATATAATCATCAAAAATATTTACTACGCCTTTGTTCATCGGATCAATATAACCCGACACCCCACTCCATCCGGCAGGAATATTTATGATCTGGCTAAGGTAAAAACTGTAAGGCTGTTGAAAACCCTGAGTAAGAATAACATCATTTCCGGTAAAGGTTTCTATTACCGTTTCACCAAGCGTCCAAGTTAATGAGATATTATCGCCTTCGTAATAGCCACCTGCCGAAGCAATAACTTGCTGAGCCTGTGAATTTACGGTATAACTTACAAACGCAATTATAAACAGTAGTACTAAATATTTTTTCATGATCTTGAGTTTTTAATGAAGGTGTAAATATATGATTTATTATCCTGACAGAAAAACATAATTATTTAATATTTGTTCTAATCCTTTATGCACCTCACACTTATACCATAATTTTCCTTATTGAGAGGTGCCGGAGCAACGGCAGCATTTTGAAACACCAGACCACGTGTCCAGGCATTTCCACCAAACGACTGTGATGAAGACCAAAACAGGGCGTTCAAATACAAAGATGTAAAATTACCGAATGCAATATTTCCGGCAGGTAAACCGGTAAAACCACTGGTATTGGTTCCGCCGGTATTGGGATACTGCCAATGAGCCATTCCAATTTCCTTCAGCTTTCCTCCGGCAACTTCCAACCCACCCAAATAGTTTGTTAAGGTTGCCCACTCATCGGTAGTAGGGATATGCCACCCATCAGGACAAATACCTTGTGTAATCTCATCAGAAGTGTAATTCATCATTTCGTTCCACATATACAATCCACCATATTCGTCGCAATTTTCAATCTCATTATCATAACAATACTTTTCTATTGTTTCATTATTTGATGGATTTGCAGGAGTAAGTATCATTTGCCCAATGTTTAAATTCTCCTTCATCCAGCATTGATCATCAATCTGAACGGTATGATAATTCTGCCCGTCTCTCTCATCAGTATATGTATCGCCACAGGAGAAAAAACTGTTTTCGATGGTCGAGAAATACCATATAGGGCTTTCAGTGCTATTTCCATGATCATCTTTAGCAACAATTTTCCAATACATAACCGGACTACTAATTACCATTTCAACATACGGATCGGTTATCGTTGTAAAGATGTCCAACTCCTCCTCATTAATTCCAAAATAAACATCAAAAGTCAGAGGGTCATTTTCAGGATCAGAACAATCCCATGATAGTGTAAGTTGCGTTGGTTGATTATCTGCACCATTTTGAGGAAATGGATTTGAAGGTGTGGTGGGTGGCAAATTAATAAATGTATTTTCGTTATGGATACATCTAACACTAAATCCATAGCTTGCTGAGACTGAACTGGAAGTAACCGCTGCTGAATTATAGTAAAGACTTCTGTTCCAGGGCATCATCAACTCTTCCTGCGAAGACGACCAAAAATTAGCACCATATCCCCGGATTTCGACATAACCCTGCAATGCGCGAAAGCTTGCAGGCAACCCGGTAAACCCACTGCTATTTGTTGCCCCGGTGTTTGGTGAGTACCAATACTCCTCACCGGCTTCCTTCATTTTACCACCTGCTACATTACTGCCACCAAGGAATTCTACAAACGCAGAATATTCATCGTTAGTAGGGATATGCCAACCTTCCATGCAAATTCCCTGAGCACCTTCTGTAATCGAATAGGCCATTGCCTCTTCCCATTGGTACAATCCACCGTAAGTATTGCATGTAAGAGGAGAATTATTGTAGCAATACTTTTGGATAACTCCATCATTGCTCATATCATTTTCTTCATTAGCAATGTTGCCGATATTTATATTTTCTGCCATCCAGCATCTATCTTCAATAACTACGGTTTGATAGGTGCGTCCATCTCGTTCATCTACCAGAGTATCACCACAATCAAACCCTGTAGATTCCTGGATGGTTGAAAATTCCCACACAGGCCCAATAGCACTATTCAACTCATCAAAAGCTACCACCTGCCAATTGTAGGCAGTAGAATAGTCTAAATTACTTATTACATAAAACTTCTCCTGAATTCCCGTCGCTATGCGTGAAGCTACACCTTCATCACCAAAATAAAGATCATACGTTAGTGTATCTCCCTCAGGATCGTTACAGTCCCACTGTAAAACGATCTCTAAAGGCTGATTTTCAGAACCATTTTCAGGAATTGGATTATAAGGATTTGATGGTGGCAAATTGCCAGTGGTCGAATTATCTTTAAGGCATCTCACACTATATCCAAACTCTGTGTACGAATCACTGGTTTGTACCATATAATTAGTGGTAAATAATTCACGAAGCCATGCTAAACCGGGGTTGAAAGAGGGAGTTGAACTCCAAAAATAAGCAGCAAGTCCCGGCGATACAACATAACCCTGCATTTTACGATAACTTGCAGGCAACCCGGTAAACCCACTGCTATTTGTTGCTCCAACATTTGGTTCAAACCAGTGCTCGGTACCAACCTCTTTTAATTTTCCACCGGCCACTGCCTCTCCACCCAAATAGTCGGTCAAAATTGCCCATTCAGTATCGCTGCCAATGTGCCAACCTTCGGGACATATACCTGTAGATCCCTCTGCATAAATATATTCCATTGCTTCATCCCATTGATAAAGTCCTCCATAAATATCGCAAGAAGTACTCAATCCGTTAAAACAATATTTCTCAATTGTATCATTGTTGGTCATGTTTAATTCGGCGTTAATAATTGTTCCAATATTCAGGTTTGCCGCCATCCAGCACTGGTTACCTATTTGCACAGTAGGGTAAATGTTACCATCTCGTTCATCGATCAACGAATCGCCGCAATACCATTTGCCATGCTGCTTGCTGGTAATATTTCCATTAGTATCAACTTGTATTGTATGTATATTTCCATTAACATCAGTAAGGGTTAATGATGATGCATGCAAAGCATAAGGCACACTTAAAAATTGGGTAACTCCCATAACCTGGTATTCTTTACTACCCGAAATATCAATAGCTGTTTCAAAATAGTAGGCCTCCCTACCCCAATCAATTTCGGCAAAATTTCCACTTTCCACAATTCCCTGCCCAATAATTATATTTATCAGGCCAAAATTATTGGAAACAATTTCGTGAATTTCGCAATAAACAACAGACCCGCCGATGGAAGCTTTGCGTATAGATATTTTAACGGACATTGCATCATTTGCAATGGATTGCCCGGCAGCATCACGAACAATTGTTTGGTAATTTATTCCCATCGGCGATTGAGCATCAACAACGAGAAAGGCGGAAATCAAGAAAAATAAAAGGAATGTCTTTTTCATTTTTAGCAGTTTTTGAACATAATCAACAATAATTATTGTTTAAGTATCAAAACACCGCAAAATGTAACCTTCCATAATTACATTTAAAATTTACTTTACCAGGGATAAAGGGTTCTACTGTGAATTTAGTGGAACATACAAAAATGCTTCAATGCTTTAATGCTTCAATGCGATAATGTAAACAATATCCAAAATGAAAAATAAAACATTATTTTACATAAGCTATTTAATATCATAGAATTAACAATTGAGGGATATTTTATCATTTAAGTCCCATATTTATGGGATCGCATTTCATCATTATGAACAAACATATTAACAGAATAACAAAATCATTTATTTACCACTAAAATAGTAGTAGAACCAGATAAAGAAGGTTTTGAGTAGAAAATATCAGAAAAAAATGTTCTGGTTATTTTAACATTTCACCATCAACCAATAAAATGTTACCACCAAGGATAACCATTTCGGGTTCTCCAATAATCGGGAAACCGTTATAAATATTAAGATCAGAATTTTGATGATGGGTTTCTGTGCTAATCACACTTTTTTTATTGGGATTCCAAATCACGATATCCGCATCAGCACCTTTGGCAATAATACCTTTTTGAGGATAAAGCCCGAAGATTTTGGCGGCATTTGTTGAGGTGATTTCTACGAATTTGTTAAGGCTGATTTTTTTATTTAAAATTCCATAGGTAAAAAGTAACGCCAGGCGATGCTCAACACCACCGGCACCGTTGGGGATTTTTCTGAAATCATCGCGGCCAATCATTTTCTGCGAAAGCAAAAAAGGGCAATGATCGGTACCAGTAGTTGAAATCAAATTATTAGCAAGTCCCTGCCATAAGGCTTCATTATCAGAGGGTGAGCGGAGAGGGGGACTCATAACATAGGCAGCCGCTTTTTCAAAGTCAGGAGTATATTTCGATTTATCCAAAAGCAGATACTGCGGACAAGTTTCGGCATAAACCATCTGGCCTGCCTGCTGTGCCGCCTTTATTAGATGCAAAGATTGGCGGGAGGATACATGAACGATGTAAATGGGGCACTGCGCTTTTTGCGCCAGATTTATGGCCGTTGCTACAGCCTTTGCCTCCAGCCCGGGAGGACGGGATTTTGCATGAGCTTCGCACACCGACAAAAAACTTCGGGCATATTTTAATCTAAGAGTTTCAATTTCATCACCATCTTCGCAATGTAGTGTTACTAATCCATCAGCTTCCCCAACAACCTTCATTACATTAAAAAGTGCATCATCATCCAACCCAATTGAGCTTTTGTAGGCCATGTAGCACTTGAATGATTTAATGCCATGCGTATGAATACATTCATTTATTTCACTTTCGGTTGATGGCCGCCACTCCACCGGGCTTACATGTAAGCGGGTATTGATGATGGATTTGGCTGATTCGGCTTTTCTAACTTCCAACGCACTGATGAGCGATTGGCCACGCTGAGGTGTAACAAAGTCGATGATTGTGGTGGTTCCGCCAAAAAGTGCAGCACGACTACCTGTGTAAAAATCGTCGGAAGATAAACCGGCAGGTGTTGGCAATTGCATGTGAACGTGTGGATCTATTCCTCCCGGAAAAACCAACTTCCCATCTGCATTGATGATTTTCGTATCCGGATTGTGGGTTTGGATATTCGTGTCAATTTTAACAATCAACCCATTTTTAATAAAAATATCAGCTTCAAAGCTACGATCGTGATTAATAATTTTTCCATTTTTGATAAGCAAATCCATCGCAGTAATTTTATAAAGATGAAAGTTTAGGGAATTCTTTTACAAATAGCCCATCTTTGGTTTTTTTAAAGCCAACACGCTTCAGGTATTTTTTATGCTTCTTGCTAATTCCCACCGAAATAACCCGATGGAAACCTTCTTTAATAAATCTTTCCTGCAGTCCCTGATAAAGGAATTTTCCATTTCGGTAGTCGCGATATTGAGGAACTACATAATCCAAACCAACTTTTAATGTATCGTTGCCTTGGCGATGAGCCAGAAATATACCGGCCACATTTGTATTTCTCAACACAAAAAAACATACAGTGTTCATCTGCGGTTTGTATGCGAAACCCGGGAAATATTCTTGAATTTCTTTATTATGATAATCCAGGAATTTTAGCAAATATTTGTTATCTCCGCGTATTTCGAGGATATCGAAAAGGTCTTTTTGGGTGTAAATTCTTAGTAGATAAAAAACATCTACACCAACAATAAAACCATTTAGCAGTGCAACCGGCCAGGCATTGATAAGAAAACCATAGGTTGCGAAAGTAAATGCGCCAATTAGATTTATCCATCTGAATTTTAAAATTGAGTTCATGGTCATGGATGCCGCAATGATCATGGATGCAATAAAACCGATGTATTCTAAAATATTTTGTTCCATTATTAAGAAATTGTAATTTGGATAATATTCCCTTTGGGATTGGTTAAAGTAATTAATTTTTGGTTCTACTACCATTCTCGTGGTAAACAATAATTCTGTTGTTCTGCTATAAGTTTGTTGATAATGATGAAATGCTTAAATGATTCAATGATAAAATGCTAAAATGATTCAATGATGAAATGCTAAAATGAT
>JAOZRY010000570.1:0-1093 GCA_029939965.1 Bacteroidales bacterium
CTTGTTTCTATCTTTTGATCTTTCGACCATATCTTTTACTTGTGCTTTTATTTTAATTTCATTCTCGGAATATACTTTTCCTAAATCAGTTAATGAAAAATCATTTCTACTTTTTTTAACATTACTTGTATCAATGCGTAGTTTTTTGTCGTGGCCCATAAATGTTATAGGACATAGATACTTTTCTTGGGTTAGTTCCAATAGATTTTTTTCATAACAAATCTTTTCAACTATGGGACAACCTCTAGCATCAAACATAGTCGCACTTACACCAATCAAAGATGCACCGTTTGTTACTTTAAATTTTGTCATACAATGGTATTCATCAAGAATAAATAAATCAATATCTTTAGGTTGTTCTTTTAATGAATGGTAAGAGGCAATGATAATCGACTTATCAAGCTCTTTTCTTTTCATGCCTGCGCAGTATACGGCAACATCTTGAGGAAAAGCCTTTTCCATTTGATCGACTAGAATAATTTTATTAGCTACGATACAAACCTTAAAATTTGGTCGGTGCTTTTTAATTGTTCTAATCATATCAACAATGATAGCGGTTTTCCCTCCTCCTGTTGCAACCTGTATAAAAGCATTTTTGCCTTTTTTTAGTTCGACAAAAATAGCTCTTACACAATTTGTTTGATAGTCCCGAAGTTTCATCTAGAATGGTATTATCGAGCTATCAATTTCTTCTTGAGATAATGGAAAATATTTCTTAATAATATTCTTGCTTCCAAAATTATCATCTTTTTTAATTGATACTGCCAACTTAACCTTGCATACTTCTACAGCTTCAATGATAGACGACTTATCAAGCGTTTTTAAATTCTTGTTGCCGCCTGCTGTAAGTAGTTCTTTCATTTTTCTCATTGCAATGTTTTTTACAGTATCTTTTTCGTGGGTTAAGCAAAAAATGTCCCAAAGAAATCTACCGTTAGTTAATTTAAACTTTACATTTAAATACTCATTGCCTTTTTGGCTTGTAGTCCACTCAGCACTTTCAACTGACGCTGGGTAGTTACCAATTTCTAATAATTCAAATTCATCATCTTTCACATTTTCAAAATCAAACATTTTACTCTCCTATTTTATT
>JAOZRY010000570.1:1193-2878 GCA_029939965.1 Bacteroidales bacterium
ATTTTACTCTCCTATTTTATTTAATATTAACTGTAAGTCAGGTTTCTCAAATTCATTTAATTTACCTGACCGATCTTTAGCAATGATTCTTTCATTACTCATGGTTCTTAAAGTCCTCTCGTCTTCGATGAAATCATAATGCATGACTAGATCAAAGTACGCTGGCAATTGATTTGCAACTTTGCCAGTTAAGTCAGCAGTAATAAAACGTCTATTCGTTTCATCTTTGTCAACCTTTGGTAGTGCGGTCATTATCACATTGTATTGCTCGAAGTCTCTAAATGTAATAATAACTTTTCGCATGATTTGACTATACTTTCCAAACATTTTTAAACTATCCGACTTGTCGGGGAACTCCGCTTGCATTTCGTCTAATACAATTCTTGAAATTTCTGTTAATGAATCAATGAAAAGATTTTCATAATCATTTTCTTTGTTTAGAAAAGTAATCGTTTCTCTCAAATCATTAATAGAACTAATGCTAATGTAATCAATGTCATTTCCTTGTAATGACAGTAATCCTGATTCGGCACTAATAATGATAGTTTTACCTTTTAGTGTTTTTGCTAATGTTGTCTTGCCTACACCTGCTGCACCTATGATAACCATAG
This sequence comes from Bacteroidales bacterium, assembly GCA_029939965.1. Taxonomy (GTDB): domain Bacteria; phylum Bacteroidota; class Bacteroidia; order Bacteroidales; family 4484-276; genus SABY01. The sequence goes on from JAOZRY010000570.1 coordinate 1,805, forward strand.
AGGGCTTCATAGCGTTAGGTGTTTTCGTGTTTTGTATTTTCATACTGCGTCCTTTATTGAGGCAATCGGGCACTTGTAACAAATATGAAGTTTCAAGGAAGATATCATATTATGCCCGACTGCTTTTTTAATAATTTTTTTTGGAGAAAATTCCCCACATTTGCTACGTCAAAGAATTTATAAAAAAAAGTTTACATTGTAAAGCAAATAGTAAATTATTTACTCGTAACCGATCATTCTTTAGATTTTGATGGCTTCGCGCCTTAAAATATTATGCACTTCCATGTTTTCTTTTGATCGGGTACAGCATGGAGGTGCATTTTAATATCAGGAGTTTTCTATGAGTCACATTTATGCCTTACATGATCATGATGAAAAATTAAAAAAGAGAGGTTGCTTTGCAATAGATCACTGCAAAGCTAAAGAGTATAATGATCGGGGTTACGGTATCTTCTTTTCTGTTAATAGTTTTATTGACGGTGTAAGACGTGAAGAAAATTTAAAAAAACTTAACGCTTGGTTTATCGACATAGACGAGGGTTCAAAGCCCGATCAATTTAAAAAGATTATGGAATTCAGGACTAGACCTAGCATGATAGTCGAGACAAAAAACGGACATCATGTCTATTGGGGTTGTAAGGAGCAACCTACCATCGAAGATTACAATAATACATTGGAGAGATTGGTTAAGTATTTTAATGCGGATAAGAATGCAAAGGGTGTTACTAGAATATTACGCCTTCCAAAATATAATCATTTGAAAAATAAAAATGCTCCATTTGTTATCAAAGAATTGTATAAAAAGGAAACGTATTACACCACTGAACAAATGCATGAGTTTTTGCCAGTGATAGAAAAGCCTACGCCTAGACCTGTTAGCGATATTCCGGCAGGGGAGTTTTGGGATAAGGCAAACAAACTAGACGTTAGAAAAGCATTTACTACGCTATCAGGTACAAGCGCAGTCAATAATGATACATTAGAAACAGAAGGGCGTAACATTATAGTCAATGGACAAAAATTAAAATCATGTTGGATTGATAAAGACGAAAAAATAGGTTCCCATTCAAATGG
>JAOZRY010000571.1 GCA_029939965.1 Bacteroidales bacterium
TTTGCCCTGAATTAATATCGATTGCATAAAATGCAAAACCCGCTGTTTTAAAATCGGGGCAGGCCACAATTTTTTTTAATAGTTTATTTACTTTATGATTTCGTTTTTCTAATGGTCGAAATTGCCCAAAACTGAGGTTGGCCGCAAGTGCCAGAACAAGGAATAAAAGAATTTTCTTCATTTGATAAATGTAATGTACAGTTATTTTAAATTGATATGACAAAAATAGCAATTTGAACTATTAAATATGCGGAAAATCGTCATGTATTTTAATCTAATAAACATTTATTATTGCCAACAATTATTAATTTAGCATAATTGTTAAATTGCGGTAAAAGACAGTCATAAAAATCAAAAACCAAGAAGCATGAATGATTATGGATTTCTTTCGATACTACCACCTCTGGTAGCTATTTTTCTGGCACTAAAAACCAAGCAGGTTTACATTTCGCTGGTATTTGGTATTTGGTTTGGGTGGCTGATAATAAACGACTGGAATATCCTTGATGGAACAATTGGTACCCTTGAAGGATTTGTTGATGTTTTTAAATCTCCCGGAAATACGAGAACCATAATGTTTAGTGCGCTTGTAGGTGCTTTATTAATATTTATTCAGTACTCGGGAGGTGTTCAGGGATTTATGTTAATAATTAACAAAGCACTTAAATCATACGAAAAAAAGCAAAGCGGGAAAAGCAGGGTAGTTGTACAATTGTTTGCCCTGGCTACCGGTGTACTAATATTTATTGAAACAAGCATTAGCTCATTAACTGTGGGCACGCTCTACCGTCCGATATTTGACAAACTAAAAATTCCACGTGAAAAATTAGCATACATTGCTGATTCCAGTTCGGCACCAACCTCCATCCTAATTCCATTTAATGCCTGGGGTGCATTTATCATGGGGTTGTTAATTGCCCAGGGAATTGAGTCGCCATTAACAACTTTAGCAACATCTTTGGTTTACAATCTTTATCCAATGTTAACCATCCTGTTAGTTTTTATTCTAATAGTAACGAAAAAGGATTTTGGCCCAATGGCGAAAGCCGAAAAGAGGACACGAGAAACAGGAAAGCTGTTAAACGATAATGCAAGGCCAATGGTTTCTGATGAAATTACTTCGTGCGAAATGAAAGACGGGATAAAACCCAGAGCTATTAATATGATTCTCCCGCTTTTGACAATGATTTTAATGATGATCGTTAGCCTGTCTTTTACAGGATGGGACAAGGTTGAAGGAGCAAATTCATTATTTGGGCACTTCATAAATTCTTTGGGTCATGGGTCAGGTTCATCCGCAGTTTTGTACTCCGTTTCAAGTGCAATTTTGGCAGCCATGATCCTTTATCGTGTTCAGGGGATTATGAGGTTGCGCAAAATGGTTGAACTTGTTTTGAAAGGAATAAGTGAGTTGATTCCGTTGGCATTACTAATGGTGTTGGCATTTTCGATAAGCGAAGTTTGTAATACCCTCGGTACAGGATTATTTGTCGCAAATTTTTCTAAGGATTGGTTGTCGCCCGAATTATTGCCTGTCGTTATTTTTGTGTTATCCTCATTTATTGCATTTTCGACCGGTACATCCTGGGGGACTTTTGCAATAATGATATCATTAGCGATACCAATGGCACAATTGCACGACTCTAATATTTACCTTATTGTTGCAGCAACTATAGGTGGCGGGGTATTTGGCGACCATTGTTCCCCAATTTCCGACACCACAATTATTTCATCAATGGCATCTGCCTCCGACCATATCGACCACGTAAAAACCCAGCTACCTTATGCCTTGTTTACAGGAGGTGTAACTGCGGTGATATATTTGATACTTGGGTTTGTTGTGGGGTAGTGTGAGTTTGGGGTTTAGTGACTGTAATTTTAGTTTATTTCAAATTATTCATTATGAATTATAGTAAGTGGCTGGTAGAAAGGTTTGAGGTAAAAGAAAAGAATAAATTACAAACAACAGTTAAACTGATATGAAAAAACTTATTTTATTAATCGTTTACGCTATTATCATTCAGGCTTCAGTATTATCTCAAGAATGCCTGCCTGAAGGTATTATTTTCTCCACACAAGCACAAATTGATAGTTTTCAAGCTGATTTCCCCGGCTGTACTGAAATTACGGGATATGTCACAATTTATGGAGGTAGCATTTCTGATTTGAATGGATTGAATTCTTTGGTAAGTATCGGTGGAAATGTTGAAATCATTTATAATGATGAATTGACAAGCCTTCAAGGCTTGAACAATTTAACAAACATTGGAGGAAACCTTACTGTCAGAAATAATTATTTACTATTAAGTCTGGAAGAATTAGGAAATCTCACAACTATTAACGGACGCCTAATAATTGAAAGCAATCTTGCTCTTGAAAATCTTGCAGGATTTGAAAACATAACTTCAATTGGATCTGGCTCATTTTACGGCTTATCTATTGATGGAAACTTTTCCCTAATCAGTCTGACAGGACTAGAGAATTTGAATTCCATACAAGGAGATCTTTATATCGCTAATAATAATTTATTGGCTAACTTATCAGGATTGGAAAATGTAACTATTATAGGTGGTCATCTAGAAATATTTAATAACGATTCATTGATAAGTTTATCGGGTCTGAATAATTTAATTTCAATTGCGGATGACCTTAAGATTAGAGCTAATGATGTGTTATTCAATCTTAATGGACTCGAGGAACTCAATTTTATTGGAAGGGATCTTTATATTAGAGGTGATTATTTATAATCAATTTGGACAAAAAGTAATTCAGACGGGTAAAGTAAAAGATGTATTTGATATTTCTGAACTCCAGCAGGGTTTGTATATTATTGAACTGGTTTCTGATGAAATTATTATCAGGAAAAAATTG
>JAOZRY010000572.1 GCA_029939965.1 Bacteroidales bacterium
ATTCAAAAGTTTTTCGTTATGAGAAGTCAAAATACAAAGAGTAAAGGTGAGCGCAGATTTTCGACTCACAGGAATAGCCTTTGCTATTTCGAGAATCGGAAATCGAGCATCGCCTTTAATCAAAGTAGTTTGGCTTCGCAATAGATCAATTTATGAATTATTCGGGCTAAGGATTTGGGCTGCAGTTTTTTGAATTTCACGGATGATAAATGACTATTTTTTAAAAACTCTTTTGCTTTTTTATACTGGGAAACAAGGTTTCTTTTGGTGAGATAATCTAAAATTGTTTCGTCCAATTCATAAACCTCCATCGTGTTAAATATTTAACATTTTGGATTTTGGGGTTTTTAATGCTTTTTCAAAAATCTTTTTTCTTTCGGCTGTTATATCTTCTTCATCCAACGGAAGAAGTGTACCATACCCCATTTTCCCCATAAAATGAGCCAATAGTTCTTCAATATTTTCAAATTTTGTCTGAGAAATATTTTTACCGTTTTTTATGGTGATTGTTGTCATCGTTAATTTTATTATATTAAAACAAAGATAGAGGTTTTTTGGGGAAGGTTAAAATAATCAAAAAATGCCAGCACTACGCAAGCAAAAAAAAGAAAAAACTTTTTAATTTGCGTTTTGATTTGCAAACATACTCTTCTCCTTCAGCCATTTCGTACTGTTACTATCTTCGTTTGTTTGGTAGCCTCTAAAAATGTTAAAGTTCAATGCGTAAGCTATTTTAATACTGGAGCATTTAATTAGTGTGCGCCAGAAATTTGTATTTTTCGTGATTATCCAAATATCAAAACCTATGCTTATGAAAAATGTAATTGTATTATCAGTTCTTTTAACTTGCGCCTCTTTGCTTTTCGGGCAGGATGACGTAATGCCCCTACTATTTTAATCATCAACGAAAATGGGTTTGTAAAATTTAAGTACTTTAGCCAATACACACACTACAGACCCAATGCACTATATCTCAAAAAGTATTTCCGAAATATGATGAAATGATACACAGGAACTATTATCAAAAATTTAATGGCGCACATAAATCTTGCATAATAAATGCTTCGATATTTTACAGGATTTATTCGGGTAGCCGAAAAGCCAAACCATCAGAAAATATCGAAGTAAGAAAGAGGCAGTTGTCGCAAAGGCTTTTCTGAGTTTATATTCTTCCAATGATCAGCCCCTCGAAGTTCTGGAGGCATTTTATAATGCACAAATCAGCCCAAAATCGGGGCTCGAAAAACTGCAACTAAAAAACGGCAGGGCAGGTATTATTGCCGATAGTAGCTTTGTATTTGTTAGCCTCAATACTACAGATATCCTCAGTGATTTTTCGCCTTTTGCAAAAAACGCACCGCATAAGCTTCCACTCGCACCCACTAATTTTGGCTTCTCCACCCTCAAAATGCTGTACAAACTTCAACTAAAAGAACTCGTTGATTACCATGACGGACATATTGCTCTTATCACCTTTGAGCCTAAAGTAAACACCGGCAACCTCTTTCGCGGTTCATTATATCTTGATGTAAATAAAAATACTTTGCTAAAGTTGAGCCTCGAAATCCAAAACACACAAAAGGAATTCCTGATATCCATTCAGGATTATGTTAGTATCGACTCATTACACATTAAGCTGGAGCTGAATTATAATCCCAAAACAACAAATCTGCAAAGCATCATTTTCGATTATACTTTCCGGCTTTCCAGCAATCCCCAACACCCAATCCGATCAAAAGCCCTCATAGCATTTTACGATTACAATATTCCATTTTCGATGCCCATTTCCAGTCTGGTACACCTCCCATACGATTACCAGCGAATACTATCGTATCCGTACAACGATATTTTCTGGACTCAAAATTATTACATTCCGAGAAGTAAAAACCGTATCGACTTCACCAACTATTTCAAAACAAATGGCTATCTTATAAATCACGATTCCATCACCCGGCAATCACGATATATCCAATCACCCTTCCTCAATTGGAGTAGAACACAGCGTTTGGCCTGGGGCGATATTCCAGTTCAACCGCCTAAAGCTCTCACCCAAATGGATGGAGGTCAAATCACCATCCATTATCAGAGTGTTTCTGCCGATTACATAAAAGGGCATCTGTTTTTAGATTACGAAACTGTGGACGATACCACCCATTATTACAGCCGCGCATCCATCGACCGAAGCATGTCGTTTCTATCCCGAATGCAACGCAATGTTTTCACACTAATCTATCTTAATATTTTCTTCGATTTGCACGAAATTCATCGCCGGCAACTAATCCAAAAATTAAACACTCTTCAAATTGTTAACCGCCTCCAAATCGAAAAAATTTATACCACAACAATCCAAAACCTCAACCATGACCTGTACAAACTAAAAAAAGAAAACAAGAAAGAATGCAATGCCGAGACACTTAAAAACATGAATATTTTAATCGAAAAAGAACTTGGTATAAATAATTTTATTTTGTTTGGTATAAGTAATAGGGCGCACGATCAGGAATAATACGTGGTAAATATTTGGTTTGGTAATAATCTGGTTCTTTTTTCTAATTTTATTTGGGCGGCCAGGCGGGCTTTCCGTTTGTAGTTGCCTTGTGCCGGCTGGTTTTTTGTAGGTGGTGCGGGGGCTTCCTTCGTCAGCCGCCACCCACCAACAAAAATCACAGCCGCCACTTCAGCAAGCTACCACTCCAATCCCTGCCGCAACCACTCTCCGGCGGGTAGTTATAATTTCAGACCTCAGTAAATTATCATTTTTCCATTTCAGTAATCACGTAACGAGGTGCTTAAACGCTTTGGGTTGCAAAATTTAACCATATCCCTTTTTTGTATATGTGGCACGGCTTTTTGCAGAACTCC
>JAOZRY010000573.1 GCA_029939965.1 Bacteroidales bacterium
TCGATCTTTACACCTGCATTAAAAGTATTTGGAAGTACTTTTCCTGTTTTAATGTTTTTGAGCTTTGTTCTTACAAAAGCAGAACCTTTTCCGGGCTTCACATGCTGAAACGCAACAATAGTGTAGAGATTGCCATTAAAATTAATTACGAGACCGTTTCTGAAATCTGATGTTGTTGCCATAAATATTTTGTAATATATGTTATTAAAATTTTGAAAATCTCTTTACACAATGCATTAGAAAATAATTGAATAAAAAAGTGGCCTACCTTCTCTCTAACCTCCCGTAGCCTTTCATCAATCCTCTGGTTGATTTCTGGATAAACGAAAGAATATCATCCCGATCGGGTGTGGCAGGCACATCAGCTTCAATAATTGCCGTAGCCTGCGATACATTATAGCCTCGCAAATAGATTATCCGGTAAATCTCCTGAATTTCATTTATTCTCTCATTCGAAAATCCACGTCGGCGCAGTCCAATCGAATTAATGCCAACATACGAAAGTGGTTCACGAGCTCCTTTGGTAAAGGGTGGAACATCTTTTCGAACCAGGCAACCACCTGATACAAAGCTATGCGCACCAACTTGTACAAATTGATGTACAGCTGTCATTCCGCCAATAATTGCCCAATCGGCAATGGTAATATGCCCGGCAAGAGTTGCAGCATTTGCCAAAATTACATTGTCGCCAATTACACAATCGTGTGCAATATGTACATAAGCCATCAACAAACAGTTATTTCCAATCACAGTTTCGTAATTGGCTTTTGTACCACGGTTAATGGTTACAAACTCTCTAACGGTAACGTTATCGCCAATTTTTACGAGTGTATCTTCACCCGAAAACTTTAAATCCTGGGGAATGGCCGAAATTACTGCACCGGGAAATATTTTGCAATTCTTTCCAATACGGGCACCTTCCATTATTGTAACATTGGAGCCAATCCAGGTACCTTCATCAACTTCAACATTTTTTTCGATATTGACAAATGGTTCGATAACAACATTTTTGGCAACCTTGGCCTGGGGGTGAACATACGCAAGTGGTTGATTCATTCTATTAATCTTTTTTTGTGATACGCGCTAACATACGCGCTTCCATTACAGCTTTATTCCCAACGTAAGCGATGCCACTCATGTAGCACAAGCCTCTTCTGATAGGATTGATAAGTCGGAGCAAAAACACGAGAGTATCGCCGGGAACAACTTTATTTCTGAATTTAACCTCCTCAATTTTAAGAAACAGGGTGATGTAATTTTCGGGATCAGAAACAGTATTCATAGCCAACACACCGCCTACCTGTGCCATAGCTTCGATTTGCAATACGCCGGGCATAACAGGCTCGCCAGGAAAATGGCCAACAAAAAAATCTTCGTTCATGGTTACACTTTTAACCCCAATGATGTGTGTCTTGCTCATTTCCATAATTTTATCAACCAAAAGAAATGGAGGCCTGTGGGGCAAAAATGTCATTATTTTATTTACATCAAACAAAGGTTCTTTGTTAGGATCATAAACCGGAATATCTCCGGCAGATTTTTCAAAATGCTTTTTAATAATTTTTGCAAACTCAATGTTAGCGGCATGGCCCGGTCTGGTAGCTATTATGTGTCCTTTTATGGGTTTCCCGGCAAGAGATAGGTCGCCCATTACATCAAGTAGCTTATGTCTGGCCGGCTCATTTTGAAAATAAAGATCGAGATTATTCAATATACCTTCAGTTTTTACTTCAACTTTTGGTTTATTAAATAATTTGGCAAGCCGGTCAAGTTCATCCTGCGAAACGGTCTTATTAACAAAAACGATGGCGTTACTCAAATCACCACCTTTAATAAGGTTGTTATTCAACAGGTACTCCAACTCATGCAAAAATACAAAGGTACGGCAAGGCGCAATTTCTTTTGGATAATCATCAAGATTGTCAAGTTGGGCATTTTGGGTCGAAAGCACTTCTGTTTCAAAGTCGATCATCACTGACACTTTATAATCTTTTGAAGGCAATGCAATGATCTCAATTTTGTTTTCAGGATCGGTATAGGTAAGAACTGAATCTATCTCATAATACTCCCTTTCTGCATCGTGCTCTTTTAATCCTGCCTCAGCAATTGCTTCGGTAAAAAACCTTGAGCTCCCATCCATGATTGGCATTTCCGGGCCATCAATCTCCAGCAGGCAATTATCAATACCCAGGCCGGTTAATGCCGAAAGAGCATGTTCGATAGTTTGAACATTCGCACTGTTTTTTTCTATGCAGGTACCCCTGTCAGTTGCAGTAACATTTTCTACACTTGCAGCCACCTCAGGCTTACCTTCAAGGTCAACACGCTTAAACACAAACCCATGATTAGCGGGTGCTGGTTTAAAAGTAAGATTTACCTCAGCACCGGTATGCAGACCCAAACCGGATACCGTTACAGGCTTATGAATTGTTTTTTGTAATACCATGACTTCTTAATAATCTTTTGGAGCTAATAATAAAAACCATTTACACAAGACGACACTTCGTGAATTTATTGGTTTATAAAAATTTCTTAATCTGTTGGAAGGAGGAAAAATATTGAATTCAAATTTTCATCAACACCTCAAAATTCAAACATTTAAACAAAACCAAATTATATGATGAAAAATACAACAATCACCATATTTATTCACATCCAGAATTTGGTGTGCAAAAGTATCAAAATTTTAAGATTTAGGTATTTATAAAGAGAAAACAATATGATAAATAGGAATATTTAAGAGGTTCTACTACCATTTTTAGGGTAAACAATGATTCTGTTGTTCTGACAATAATGATGAAATGCGACAAGGGAACAATGCGACAAGGAGATAATGCGACAAGGCGACAATGAGACAAGGA
>JAOZRY010000574.1 GCA_029939965.1 Bacteroidales bacterium
GGGCACACATCTTACTTACACATCCAGGTGAACTCCTTTCAGTCATAGTGGATATCCGAAGTAAGATGTTAGATGTTAGATTTTTGATGTGTGATCTTTTTCGACTTATTATTTTGTCAATTCAATATTGACAATTTTATAGTGTTTTGTCAATTCTGAATTGACAAATAGCACTTATGTAAAATCACTTATTTTACCTCCCTTGTTTTATTGATGATACAATTCATTACCGAAAATCAATATTATCCCTTGCTGGGAATGGCTTCTTGATTAGATTACAATCTTTAGGGCCAAATATTTTTTATGCCCTTGCGTATTATACCAAATGGTACAATACCAATAATTATAATTATGACAACACCAATAACTTCAATTAAAAAAAATTAACTTCGCCATGTGTCCTCCGAAAGAATAAATAATTGGTAAATTACCGGCAGAAACTGCAAAATGGCAAACATCGAAAAAATATAGCTTAACCCATTTGTTATTGCTTTGCCAATAGCCATTATTATCATCCTGGTGTTGCCCCCAATATTCGACAAGTACCAAACCCGGCAAGTTTACAAAAAGTATGAGTATGGTTCAAAGGTTTATTACCATGATTTAAACAACGACTCGTTTAGCGAATACATCCGTTTGCATTACGTCGGGAACAAAACCCCCAGCGATAACATTTACAACGCACCTGCAATACAAATAGATACCGCTTGCTTAGCGGAAAAACTTCCCGTAACCATCGGCCAGTTTAATTTTACAAAGCCCTGGTTTCAAATCCAGAAGTTGTATTTTGGTGATTTTGACAACGATGGTTTTAAAGAGATTTATTTTTACACTTATAGCAATGATTCCCTGTTTTTGAACGGCCTCGATGTTTTTAACAGAAAAGGTTTCTTTCTTGAAAAATACATCTGTAGTTTTAATTTCTACAATGAACTGCCCGACATAATTTTTGGTAGAATAATCATTGGAAACGACCTTAACGGTGACGGTTCTGAGGAAGTAATCGGATCGGTTATAGGATGCTATACCGCTTTGCCCAGGTTTGTGTATTCTTATGATATTGTTAATGACACATTGATAAAAAGTAAATCAGCATGTATAAATTTTTATCCGGGCAGTATATTACAGGATAGCCGGGGCGATGTATATATGTCGGGAAGTAATTATGCACCGGGAAATGTAAAAGATTCGATGGTTTCCAAAATCGAATTTACCGACCATAGCTCCTGGCTAATAGTTTTAAACAAGGACCTTGATTTTGTTTTTCCACCCATAGAAAATCCGGGGTTTACTTCATCGGTAAATTCATACCTGAAAAAGGAGAATGATGAAATATTTATTTATGCTTTTTTCAAACCGTCCCGGGGGAGAAGCCCCCATATACTTAAAAAGTATAATTTACATGGAGATGAAGTTACTTCGATAAATTTTATAGGCCCTGTTCAAAGAAGTTTATATAAAAAAATGGAAAACAATAATGAGGTTCTATATATTTATGAAATGCAGGATAATATTTTTTATCGGATTGATGAAGACCTGAATTTTAAAAAAGAATATAATGTTAATTACCCCCATTCTAAATTTGTTGACCTGGATTTTGATGGCAGTGAAGAAATATTTAACTGGCAGGAAGGTGGGGATTTTGCATACTTGTACACTTCTGGTTTTACCCATCCTGCAAAAGTGGGATTAAAAGACTTAGTTGCTGGTTTTATTATATCTCCCTGCAGGTTTAAAGATAACTCAGCTAATTTCGTCATCCATTCGGGCGATTTTGTTTATTATTTCAAATATTTTAGAAACCCTGTTTATTACCTGAAATTCCCTTTTTATCTTGGGATATATCTTGTGATTTCATTTTTGTTTTTCATCGTAATGTATTTCCAGAAAAAGGCTTTAAACAAAAAGTTTGAGCAGGATAAAAAAGTTACGGAACTCGAATTGCTCACAATCAAAAACCAAATCGACCCGTATTTCATTATCAATGCCATTAACAGCCTTGGAGCTGTAATCTTCAAAAGCAACGAAGATAAGAAACAATCTTACCAATACATGGTCAACCTTACTTCATTGATCCGCGATACACTTCAAAACTCACAGAAAATTTCGGTCAGCCTCAGCGAGGAGATTGATTTTGTGCAGAACTACCTGCAACTTCAAAAATACAGGTACCGCGATAGTTTTGATTTCAAGATCAACAACCAGGTTAAAGACCCCGAAGAAGCTGAGATCCCGAAAATGATTATCCAAACTTTTGCCGAAAACGCGGTGAAACATGGCCTGGCCCATAAAACCGAGGGCGATGGAAAAATCGTGGTTGCGGTAACCGAAGAAAACGGTTCACTACAAATTATTGTGGAGGACAACGGCATTGGGCGTAAAAAAGCCAGCATTGTATCTAAAGGTTCCACCGGCAAGGGAATGGAAATTATCGATCAGATTATTGAGATGTACAATCGCTTGAAGAAAACCAGTGTAAGCTTTGAGGTGATTGATTTGTATGATGATGGGCCGGTAGGGACGAGGGTGGTTGTGGAAGTGCCTTTGCAGTGATTTTCTGAAGGGAAATACTAAGGGTTCATACAGAAGTGGTTTTATGTAATAACCCCAAGCACCCATTTCCAAAATGGGAGAACCTCAATTTTAATGTTTTTCTCTGTGATTATGCCCTCTTCTGTGTTTGTGATGATATAATTCCTGCATTTTGGCAATTCACCATTGGTTTCTATTAGTGCATTTATTTCACGTTGCCTTGTTTTAATATCCTTTATCGAATATGAAACCTGGTACAGTTGGAAATATCCATCCTGATAAAATATAAAATCAACCTCTTTTCTGTTTTTTGTTTTATAATAGT
>JAOZRY010000575.1 GCA_029939965.1 Bacteroidales bacterium
TCCTTGTCGCATTGTTTCCTTATAGCATTTCATCATTATAAACAAACAGAACAACAGAATTATTATTTACCACGAGAATGGTAGTAGAACCTTATAAAATAAAACAAATTGAATACTCAACAAAAACATGATCTGAATAAATGGTTTGTGGTTGTAAACCCAAACGCCGGAAACCGGAAGATAAAACGTGATTGGGGGAAAATTGAAACATTACTCCAAAAAGCTGAACTTGATTTTGAATTTACTTTTACCGAACATGTATTACACGCCATCGACATTACCACCGCAGCCATTAAAAAAGGTTACAGGAAATTTATTTCGGTTGGTGGAGACGGCACATTTAATGAAGTTGTGAATGGATTTTTCGAGCAAACCAATGTAAATGTTTCGGAGTTCATCATAGGATTAATTCCGGTGGGAACAGGAAATGACTGGGGAAGAATGTTTGGCATTCCGACAGGATATGAAAAATCGATAGAAATTATTGCACAAAAAAAAGCATTTGTCCAGGATGTGGGCAAAATAAGCTATTTTGAAAACCAAAAACAACGTATCAGATATTTCGTGAACATTGCCGGAATGGGATTCGATGCGCTGGTGGCTCAAAAAACCAATAAGCAAAAAGCTGAAGGTAAAGGAAATTCTATGGCTTATTTTTTCAATCTTTTTACGAGTGTTTTTGAATATAAACCAGGCATAGCCGAAATTCATATAGATAAAAAAAAATACAATTTCAATACTTTCTCAATGAGCGTTGGTATTTGCCGCTACAACGGGGGAGGAATAAAACAGCTCCCTCATGCAATTGCTGACGATGGATTGCTGGATATGACCGTGATAAAGAAAATGGGATTGGGAACCCTTTTTGCCCAAATCAAAAACCTGTATTCGGGCAGCTTTGTAAAGCATCCTAAAGTGGCCACCTTTACTGCCACGAATGTAAAGATTCACAGCAAAAAAAAGAATTTTATGATGGAGGCCGATGGCGAAAGTCTTGGCTCAGCTCCATTTGAAGTATCAATTATACCCACCATACTAAGAGTAATTATTAACACAAAACCATGATGACTGAAAAACCCGGAAAGGTTTACGAAAACCTCAAAGATAAATATGCCGCTGAGCTAAACAAAATAACATTACAAATTAAAAGAGTTAGTTTGCTGAGGATAAGTGTGTTTTTGATTGGTGTTGTGGCCATATATTTTTCGGCAGGTTATACACCTTTGCATGTATGGGTTGTGGCTGCCACCTTTATTGTTTTGTTTTTGAGCATAGTTATCCGGCACACTCAACTACACAAAAAAAAGGATGAACTTGCAAGACTTTTGCAAATAAACCAAAACGAATTGAGTGCAATAAATGGCGATTACAGTTGCTTTGAATCGGGCGAAGAATTTTTAAACCCCAACCACTCCTACGCTGCCGATCTTGATATATTTGGCAAAGGATCCATTTTTCAATACATAAATCGCAGTTCAACAATTATCGGAAAAAACATGCTGGCAAAGTGGTTTATGTGCCCCGACAAAAAGATTGAAACCATAAAAGAAAGGCACAGTGCCATTGCCGATTTAAAAACCCGAATAAGTTGGCGGCAAAAATTTCAATCGGTGGGTATGTGGCTCAAAGACAGCGAAGACGACAAAAACGGCATTGTTGAATGGATGAAATTGCCGGGAGATTTTACAGGTAAAGGTTACCGGTTTATAATTTGGCTAATTCCCATAGTAAGTACTTTTGTTTTGGCCATGCTAATTTCCGGGCAAATTAGTGGTCAGTTATTTACACTATATATGTTTATTCCCCTCGGTATTGCTTTTAGCCAGGCCAAAAAGGTGATGAATAAACATGCAATGCTGAGTAAAAAGGCAGAACTGTTAGAAAAATATGGCAGGCTGATTTCGATGATAGATGATGAAAATTTTGAATCAAAAGCTCTCAACAAAATTAAAAATGAATTAACTAATGTGCATAATGCCGGGGTGGCACTACGTAAACTATCAAAAATTATTCACGCTTTCGACAGCAGGTTAAATTTGTTTGCCTGGGTTATACTTAACTATTTTATGCTTTGGGATATTTTGCAATCGCGGCGACTCGAAAAATGGCGACGGGATTATCATGCTGATGCAGGATATTGGTTTGATATGTTGGCTCAGTTCGATGCCCTGAACAGCCTTGCATGTTTTTGGTTCAATCGTCCTGATTTTGTGCTGCCACAGCCTGTTAACAATTTATTTATTGTGGAAGCCAACGACTGTGGGCATCCATTGTTAAATGCAAAAACCAGGGTCGATAACCCCATTTCGTTTGATGGCTGGAAGCAATTTAAAATTGTAACCGGAGCCAATATGGCCGGTAAAAGTACCTACCTCCGAACGGTTGCCATAAATTTTGTGCTGGCAATGACAGGGTCGCCTGTTTGTGCCACAAAGTTTTTATTTACTCCGGCTGATATTTTTACAAGTATCCTTACCCGTGATGATCTACTTCAAAACGAATCCTATTTCTTTGCCGAACTTAAACGCCTCAAAGCTATCATCGACAGGCTTGAATCGGGATCGAAGCTGTTTATAATTCTGGACGAAATACTAAAAGGAACCAATTCGAAAGATAAACAAGAAGGCTCCAAGGCTTTGCTCAAACAGCTTATAAGGTACGATTCGTCAGGATTGATTGCAACACACGACCTTACCCTGGGCGAGCTAATTAAAGAGTATCCCAAAAATATTTGCAACAAAAGGTTTGAAGTGGAAATAGAAAATGATGAGTTGGTTTTTGATTATAAATTAAAAGAAGGCATTAGCCAAAACCTCAATGCAACTTTCCTGATGAAAAAAATGGGAATTACTATTT